>DUQW01000075.1 GCA_012837585.1 Acholeplasmataceae bacterium | reverse complement strand
TAATTTAAGTATCACAGAAATATATAACGCTGATTTTCCAATTGATGTATACGGAATTTATGAAGAATTAAGGAAAGAAGGATTAATTCAATGAAAAAGTCGGCAACACCTAAAGTGAACACAGCGGCCGAAGATAAAAAATAAAAGACATATGTCTTTTCATGGTATAATAAATAATAGGTGATTTTTATGTTTTATGATTTTCAAAAAATAGAAAAGAAATGGCAAAAACATTGGTTAGAAAATAAATCATTTAAAACTTTAAATGATGAATCATTACCAAAGTGTTATATTTTGGATATGTTCCCTTATCCAAGTGCTGAAGGATTACACGTTGGACATATTGAAGGATATGCCGCAAGTGATATTTATGCCAGATATAAAAGAATGCAAGGATATAACGTCTTAGTTCCAATGGGCTTTGACGCTTTTGGTCTTCCAGCAGAACAATACGCAATTAAAACTGGTAATCACCCTGAAGAATTTACTTATAAAAATATCGAAAACTTCAAGCGTCAAATCATTGAGTCTGGAAAGGGAATTGATTGGGACAGGCAAATTGAGACATGCAATCCTGAATTTTACAAATGGACTCAGTGGATTTTCACTAAACTATATGAACATGGTTTAGCTGAAATTAAAGAAATTGATGTTAACTGGTGTGAAGAGTTAGGAACTGTATTAGCTAATGATGAAATTGAATTAGTTGACGGACTAATGGTTTCAGAACGCGGTGGTTACCCAGTAACTAAACGCGCGATGAAACAATGGGTTTTAAAAATTACTAAATACGCAGAAAGACTACTTAATGATTTAGATTTACTTGATTGGTCAGAATCATTAAAAGAAATACAAAGAAACTGGATTGGTAAATCAACTGGAGCAACTATTACTTTTGATGTTGCTAATACAAATGAATCATTTGAGATCTTTACAACAAGACCAGATACTTTATACGGTGTTAGTTATTGTGTATTAGCCCCAGAACATCCACTAGTTTTAAGAATTACATCACCAAGTGAATACGAAGAAGTTAAAAATTATATCGACTTAACTAAACAAAAATCAGATTTAGATCGTGAATTAGATAAAGAAAAAACAGGTGTCTTTACTGGTGCGTTTGCGGTTCATCCGTTAACTGGTGAAAATGTACCAATTTGGATTTCTGACTACGTTTTAACTTCATATGGTACAGGTGCCGTAATGGCAGTACCAGCTCACGATACAAGAGACTATGAATTCGCAACTAAATTTGGTTTAGATATCATTCCGGTTATCGATTCAGATATTGATGGTGAAGCATACACCGGAGACGGCATTCATATTAATAGCCCATTATTTGATGGTCTTGATATTGAAGAAGCTAATAAAGTTATTATTAGATATTTAGAAACTAATAATTTAGGTTATCAAACTGATAATTATAAATTACGTGATTGGGTCTTTTCACGCCAAAGATATTGGGGTGAACCATTCCCAGTATTATTTTCAGATGACGGCGAAATTAAAGTATTAAAAGAAGAAGAGTTGCCATTATTACTACCAAAACTTGATAATATTAAACCAAGTGGAACTGGTGAAAGCCCACTTGCTAATGCACATGAATGGCTATATGTTGAAATTGATGGTAAACAATATCGCCGTGAGACTAACACGATGCCACAACTAGCTGGAAGTTCATGGTACTACATTGGCTATATTCTAAAAAATGAACACGGAATGATTCCACTTAACTCAATTGAAGCTAAGGAAGAAATCGCAAAATGGCTACCAGTTGATCTTTATATCGGTGGTAAAGAACACGCGGTAGGACACTTATTATATTCAAGATTTTGGCATAAATTCTTATATGATATTGGACTTGTTCAATCACCAGAACCATTTAAAAAACTAGTTAACCAAGGAATGATTTTAGGTGATAACGGAGTAAAAATGTCTAAATCACTAGGTAACGTAGTTAACCCAGATGACATCGTAAAATCACACGGTGCTGACTCTTTAAGATTATATGAAATGTTTATGGGACCACTTGAAAGTGATAAGCCATGGAATACTAACTCATTAGATGGTTCTAAAAGATTTTTAGATAGAGTTTATCGTATGTATCATCAATTTGAAATAACTAATGAAAATGTTAAAGAACTTGACTATGTTTATCATCAAACAATTAAAAAAGTTACTGAAGATTATGAAAAATTATCATTTAACACGGCAATTAGTCAAATGATGATCTTCGTTAATGAAACGTATAAGTTAGAGAAAATTGATCGTGAAAAAGCCATTAATTTCTTAAAATTATTAAACCCAATTGCTCCTCATTTAACAGAAGAGTTAAATCAAGTTATTCTTAATAATGAAGAAGAAATTTTATATTCTAAATGGCCAACATATGATCCGCAAATGATCGTATTAGCTGAAGTAGAAATGGTTTTCCAAGTTAATGGAAGAGTTCGAGCTAAAGAACGAGTTCCAAGAGATTTATCAGAAGCAGAATTAAAACAAATTGCATTTGGCTTAGAAAACGTTAAAGCTCATTTAGATGGATTAAACGTATTAAAAGTTATTATTATTCCTAATAAATTAGTAAATATCGTTGCAAAATAAATGTCTTTATTAAGCCGAAAATAAAAACTTTTTATAAATATTTAAGCACATCTTACATTAAACAATTAAGATGTGCTTTTTTGATATAAAAATATATTGAAACCACTAGATGACATTAAATCTGGTAGGGTTATTGATTCTGAAATTGCGCTTAAACAGTTATTGGAAAGTATGGATTAAATTAAAACTCACATGCAGCCAATTGCGGTATTAATAGGTGGTACTGATGCCGGTGAATTTGGCAAGATTGGTGTTGAAGCCACTACCATTATGGGTATGCCTTGTACAAATGACAGCCGCAGCGCGGTATATCATACACCAAAAGATACTGTTGATAAAGTATCTAAAGATGCAGTGGCCGCTAAAGCTAATATTTTCCATCAGTTTATTATCCAAAAATATAACGAATAAAAATAAAAGGAGGACATTGTTAAATGTTCTCCTTTTTTAATAAAATTATATAATCTTGAATGATGCTTTCATCATAATTAATTAATTCAACAGAATAATTTCTGATATTATTAATATATTTAAGTAAGTCTTGACTTTCAATTTGACCTTGGGGATGTTTAGGATAAACAACTATTAAAATAAATTTTGCAGTGTGATCATTTATCATTTTTTCTAAGGTAGAGATAGTTGTTTTAGAAGTAGTAGTAATTGATTTATCTCCAGTTGGTAGATATCCTAAATTAAAGATAACACCATCATAATTTTGTATGTATTTATGATAGTTTTCGTGACTATCTAAAATGAGTTTAACATTGGTGATATTTTTAAGTGTTTCTTTTGAATTATTTATCGCCATTTCTTGAATATCAAATCCAATAATTTTAGTTACTAGATTTGATAAAAATAGTGAATCATATCCATTACCTAAAGTGGCATCAATTATGATGTCATTTTTATTTACTAAAGATTCTAATAAATCGTGTGCGATTCTTACAATCTTACTCTTTCTCATATAAATCACCTTGGAACCAATTGTTCTCTCTTAACATTTTATCTATATCATTTAAGACAGTAAACTTTTTCATAATCCATTTAGGCTCAATTAAATAATCAAATTTACCATCACCAGTTAATCTGTGGATAATAATATCTGGTCTTAATAGTCTTATTTGATTTACAACAATATCAATGTATTCTTTTCTTGAAAGAATTGGCCAGGGATTTTTTAAATATGCTTGTCCCATTCTTGAATTGGATAATATATTTAACATATGAATCTTAACGCCTTGGATATCAAGAGTATTTATGTGTCTAATAGTATCTAACATCATTTCTTTAGTTTCATTTGGAAGACCATTGATAATATGAACCACAACTTCAATATTCTCTTTTCTAAGCCTTTTTACCGCGTCATTAAATGATTTTAAATCGTGCCCACGATTTAAATCTTTTGCAGTTTCATCGTGTATAGTTTGCAATCCTAATTCAATTTGAACTGGGATTCTAGTATTAAGTTCACTTAAGTATTTTATAACATCATCCGGAAGTGAATCAGGTCTTGTGGCAATACTTAATTCAACAATGTCAGGATCAAGCGTGATAGCTTCTTCAAAAAGTTCTTTTAACCTTGATACTGGGGCATGAGTATTGGTATTAGCCTGAAAGTAAGGTATATAATAAGCATCTGGCCACTTTTGATGCATCATATGCTTAACATCTTCAAATTGTTTTTTAAGTGGGTCGTGTTTAGATCCGGCAAACTCACCGCTTCCCATTGATGAACAAAACGAGCATCCACCAAACGAAACAGTTCCATCAATGTTAGGACAAGTAAATCCTCCATTTAATGAAACCTTAAAAACTTTCTTACCATATATATGTAAGTAATAATTATTTAAAGTATTATAATGTTTTTCGTTAGTAAAAAGCATAGTTAACCCACCTTCTTTATTTTACCATAAAATGTGTGAAAATTTTGATATTTTAATTGGTTGATTATTCTATTTTTATGTGTTAATATACCTTTACAAGTAGGTATAAAAATGTCAAAATTCAAACTGTTCTTAGAACAATCAAAATTTGAATCAAAAATTATTAACGAGTCTAAATTAGATAGCTGTGAAGTCTCAAAACGAGATAAAACATGGACTTTAAATGTTAAATTAAAGGAAGTTGTTTCAGTTGCTGATTTAAAACCTTTTTTAAGTAATTTAAAATCTTATTTTTTATTACCAGAAGTAGTAAATAAGGTTAAAGTTAAATTATCTTTTGATAAAATCAAAAAACTAAATGATTTTGCTCGTGATTATTTTGAATTTATTTGTCGTGAGATTGCCGATGAGAAATCTCGCTTTTTAGCATTTTTATCATTTAAATTTGATTATAAAGATGAAAAGTACACAATTCATTTAGATAAAGATAGTGAATATCTAATAGATTTAGTTTCTGAATTAAAATCTAGGTTTCATGATTACGGTTTAACGGTTGAAGTGGAAGCTATAGTTGATGAGGAAATGAAGACAACTACTGAAGCGATTAAAGAAAACATTCAAACCCAACAAGAGTTAAGTAACCAACAAGCTAAAATTCATGAACAAAGAATGAAAATTGAAAAGAAGAAAATATACGATAGAAAAAGATCTAAACCAACTTCTGTATCTATTTCCGAAATTCCGATTAATCAATATAAACTTCATCAATATAAAAATGAAGTTGGAGATACTAGATTTGTCGTTGAAGGAGAAGTTATTTCATCAGAAGTTAGAAAACTTCGTACTACTACTCTACTTCAAATGATAATTGCTGATAGTGATGATGCGATTGTTGTTAAGAGATTTTTAAATAGTGAGACTCAAATCTTAGAAGCTGAATCAATTAAAGAAGGCGATTTAGTTCAAGTTGAAGGTAATGCTGAATATGATCAATATTTAAAAGATACAACAATCATGGCCTCAACAATTACTTTTACTGAAAACTTAGCTAAACAAGAAAGAGTTGACCGTGCTAAAGAAAAACGTATTGAATTTCACGTTCATACTAAAATGAGTCAAATGGACGCGGTGACTTCAGCTGAAGATTACTTAAAAACTGCAGAAAAGTGGGGGCATAAAGCTATTGCTTTTACCGATCATAACGGACTTTACGCCTTTCCAGATATACATAAAGCTGCAAAAGGATTAAAAATTAAACCTATTTACGGCGTTGAAATGGAATTGGTTGATGATGAAGGATTTAAAATTACTAATGATGCAGATGATTTCAATTTAAGAGAAGCAACTTATGTCGTATTTGACATTGAGACAACTGGACTTTCAATTACTACTGATAAAATTATAGAAATAGGTGCCGTAAAAATTGTACAAGGTGTAGTAACTGATCGATTTGAAACATTTGTTAATCCGCACCGTAAATTATCAACTAAGATTTCCGATTTAACAGGTATTACTGATGATCAATTAGTTGATGCACCATCAATTGAAGAAGTTTTACCGAAATTCTTAGACTTCATTAAAGGTACAGTTTTAGTTGCTCATAATGCTCATTTTGACGTTGATCATATTAGACATAACGCATTTAATTTAAGTTTAGATGTTCCGCAAAATCCAGTTATTGACACACTAAATTTAGCAAGATATTTTTATAGTAATGAGTTAAAGAGATTTAACTTAGATGCAGTAGCTAAATATTTCAAAGTAAGTAGCTTTACTCATCACCGTGCTGGTGATGATGCTAAAGCAACATCAGAAGTATTTATGCTGATGTTACTTGATTTATACAAATTAGGTATTGAAACTTTTAGTGGCATTAATGGCTATTTATCTAAGAGTGAAAAATATAAACATGTTGCATTCCCGCCACATATTAATCTTTTAGTTCAAAATCAAATTGGATTAAAGAATTTATATATATTGGTTAGTGAAGCCCTTACGACTTGTTTTTATCAAGGGCCAAGACTATTAAAAAGATTACTTGAAGAACATCGTGAAGGATTACTTGTAGGTAGTGGTTGTTATGAGGGAGAAGTTTTTGAAACGGCCCTTAATAAATCAAATGAACAATTATATGAAGTAATGAAATTTTATGATTATATTGAAGTTCAGCCACCGCAAGCATACGCACATGTTGCTGAAGATATTGGTGAAAACGGAAAAGAAATTGTTAAGGCAACAATTCTAAAAATAATTAATGCGGCTAAATCATTAAATAAATTAGTGATTGCTACTGGTGATGTTCACTATTTAAACAAAGAAGATAAGATTTACCGTGATATTTATATTAATGCACCACTTATTGGTGGTGGAATCCATAAGCTTTTAAGATCGAAAGAACGTCCTGATCAACATTTCTTAACTACAGAAGAAATGTTGAAATCATTTTCATTTCTACAATCTGATTTAGCTTATGAAATAGTAGTAACTAATACTAATAAATTAAACGATAAAATTGAACCAGTTAAAGCATTCCCTGATGAATTATATAGTTTAGATGATGATGCTTTTAAAGATTTATTAGGTGTTAATTCAATTAATGAAGAAGTAACTAGATTAGTTAATGAAAACCTACATGCTCAGTACGGTGAAAACCCGCATCCACTTATATTAAAACGTGTGGAACGTGAGTTAAATAGTATTATCTCTAACCATTTCGCACCAATTTATTATATTTCATATTTACTAGTTAAAAAATCATTGGAAGATGGTTATTTAGTTGGCTCACGTGGTTCTGTTGGTTCAAGTTTAGTAGCGACACTATTAAACATTACTGAGGTAAACCCACTACCACCACATTATTACTGTGAAAATCATGACTTTACAGCATTAAAATTAACTCAAGAAGAAATTGCGGAATTTGGTCAAACTAGTCAGCAAATGAAATTTGAAGAAGTTTTAAATAGTGTTGAATCTGGTTATGATTTGCCGGATAGAAAATGCCCAATTTGTAAAGCACCACTTAAAAAAGATGGACATAGTATTCCGTTTGAAACTTTCTTAGGTTTCAAAGGGGATAAAATTCCTGATATTGACTTAAACTTCTCAGGAGATTATCAAGCGACTGCTCACGAATATGTACGTGAATTATTAGGAGAAGACTTCACATTTAGAGCGGGAACGATTGGTACGGTTGCTGCAAGAACCGCCTATGGTTATGTTAAACGTTTTATTGAAGATCATGAACTAGAAGTTCGTGATGCTCAAGTAAATAGGCTTGCTAAAAAGGTTGAGGGAGTACGACGTTCAACAGGACAACATCCTGGAGGGATAGTTGTTGTACCAAAGAGTCATTCTATTTATGATGTCACTCCAGTTCAATACCCTGCTGATGATATTAGTGCAACTTGGAAAACGACACACTTTGATTATCACTCATTTGAAGATAACTTATTAAAACTAGATATTCTTGGTCATGATGATCCGACCATGATTAAGTTTTTAATGGATTATGTTCATGAGCATCCTGAAGATTTCCCGTTTTCTAGAGCTCAAGATATTCCGCTAGATGATCCAAAAGTTTATAAGTTATTCCAAGGAACAGAAATAATTGGTGTTAAACCAGATCAAATTTTAAGCGGAGTTGCATCATATGGAATTCCTGAGTTGGGAACTCAGTTTGTTCGTGAAATGCTTCAAGATACTAAACCAAATTCTTTTGCTGGTTTAGTTAAAATTTCAGGCCTATCACACGGAACTGATGTGTGGTTAAATAACGCAATTGATTTAGTTAAAGGCAATACTCCGCACGGCCCAATTCCATTTGATGACTTAATTGGTTGTCGTGATGATATTATGGTTGTTTTAATAGAAAATTATAATATGGAACCATATCAAGCATTTGAAATTATGGAGTTTGTAAGAAAAGGTAGACCTTCAAAACAAAAAGCTAAGTGGTTAGAATATGTCGAAATTATGAAAAAACATAATGTTCCAGAATGGTATATTGAATCAGCTGGAAAGATTAAATACATGTTCCCGAAAGCCCACGCTACTGCATATATTATTATGGCGATGAGAATTGCTTGGTTCAAAGTGTATAAACCTGAATTATTTTATAGTGCGTTTTTCTCAAAACGTGCAGTTCAGTTTGACTATGAAGTAATGATGGCAGGAGTTAATGCCATTACTAATAAGTTAAATCAACTTCAAGAGAAATTTAACAGAACAGCTAAAGAAAACGACTTAATTGTTACACTTGGATCAGCTCTTGAAATGCTACAAAGAGGTTATAAATTCTTACCAGTTGATATTCATAAATCAGAAGCTAAAGATTTTGTTATTGAAGAAGAGGGCCTTAGAATGCCATTTGTTACAGTAGATGGTTTAGGTGAGGTTGTTGCCTTTGATATCGTTAATAGACGTGAGGAAGAACCATTTAAAAGTATCAATGACGTCAAGAATAGAACCAGAATTAATAAGACCTCATTTGATAGATTAGAAAGCTACGGAGCTTTCAAAAATCTAAATGAGGAAAAAAATGTGATTAATGATGGTTTGTTTGCGTTCTTATAACTAAAGTTATATAATATACTGAAAAGGAAGTGATTTATTATGAGACAAAGTTCAAACCCTGTATTTAAAAGTTTAGCTAAACACCAAGAAGTTACTCTAGACACTGCCTCAATTAGTGGTGTAGCAACTAAATCAATAATTTTATTAGCATGTACTATACTAAGTGGAATATTAAGTGTTATTTTTGGATTAAAAGCCGTAGCAGTTCCAGGTGATGGAGCACAATTTTCAATTCAACCATGGTTGATTGTAGTGATTGCTTTAAGTGGAATTACATCATTTGTTTCAGTGATGTTAGCTAATTTCTTCCCAAGAGTCGCAATGCCGTTTTCAATTTTGTACTCACTATCACAAGGTGCAGTATTAGGTACAATAACTGTGATTGTTAACTTCTTTATTCCAGGTGCAGCAATTACTGCATTAATTGGAGTTGGTTCAATCTTTACGGTGATGTTATTTTTATATACTTCAAAAGCATTTAGAGTAACTAATCGCTTTAGAAGATTTATGATTGGAACACTAATCGCATTAGTAGTAGCATCATTATTTATTGGAATCTTACAATTAGTAGCACCTGAATTAGGAATATTCAATAATGTTCCACTTGCAATTTTCTTAACAGTAGGATTAATTATTTTCGGAGCATTTATGTTACTGTTAGACTTCGATTATGCTGATCGAATTGTTCAAGCCGGAGTTCCAAGACATTATGAATGGGTGGCAGCATTAGGATTAATGGTTACATTAATTTGGATTTACGTTCAAGTTTTAAGATTAATTATTCTTATTGCAGGTAGAAGAGACGAATAAAATTAATACAAAAATATTTAAGGTACCCTTGTGGTACCTTTTATTTTGTAAAAAAATAAAAAAAACTAGAAGTCAGTTAATTCCAACAAAGATTAACATATGATATATGTTATAATATAAAAGTGAGGTAGATAATATGAAAAATCAACTTGAAAACTTAAAAAATCAAATAATTCTAGACATTAACAACGCTAATAACCTTGAAAATTTAGAAGTTGTTTACAACAATCACTTCAGTAAAAAAGGTTCACTTAGCCAAATGATGGGTAACTTAAGAAATCTTTCGCCAGAAGAAAGACCGGCTTTTGGAAAACTTGTTAATGATACTAAAGAAGTAGTTTTAAATCACTTTAATTTAAAAAAAGAAGAATTAGAAACTGCTCATTTAAATCAAAAATTAGAAAGTGAAAAAATAAATATTCACTTACCAGGAGACAATTTAAAATCTGGATCAATTCATCCACTTAACTTAATTATTGAAGATATTTCAAATTATTTTGTCAAAAATGGCTATGAAGTAGTCACTGGACCAGAAATTGAACTAGACTTATATAACTTTGAAATGATGAATTTACCTGTAGGACATCCTGCACGCGAAATGCAAGATTCTTTTTACTTTGACCCAAACGTTTTATTAAGAACTCATACCTCACCAGTTCAAGCTAGAACGATGTTAGCTAAGGAAGGTAAGCCACTTAAAATAATTTGTCCAGGTAAAACATATCGCCGTGATGAAGATGACCAAACTCATAGCCATCAGTTTATGCAAATTGAAGGGTTAGTAGTTGGTGAAGGTATTAGTTTTGCTAATTTAAAACATACACTTCAAGATATGCTTAATTACTTATTTAAAGGAGAAGCTGAGATGAGACTTCGTCCATCATACTTCCCATTTACTGAACCAAGTATTGAAGTAGACGTTTTATTTACTAAAAAAGACGGCACTAAACAATATATTGAAATCTTAGGTGCAGGTATGGTTCACCCTAATGTTTTAAAGATGGGTGGATATGATCCAGAAAGATTTACTGGATTTGCTTTTGGGATTGGTGTTGAACGCTTAGCGATGCTACGCTATCAAATTGAAGATATTAGAAACTTCTATACTAACGACATTAGATTTTTAAAACAATTTACGGAGGAATTTTAAAATGATTATTACAAAGACACAATTAGAAAAATGGGTTAAAATTCCTAAAAATATATACGAATTAACTAATGAACATATTACTGAAGTAGATAGCTTTACTTCTCAGTACGTTGAAGCTACAGGCTTAGTTACAGGTTATGTTGTTTCAAGAGAAAAACATCCAAACGCTGATACATTATCTCTTACTAAAGTAGATATCGGAAATGGTGTTATTAAAGATATCGTTTGCGGAGCCAGCAATGTTAAAGCGGGACAATATGTAATTGTTGCCCTTGTTGGCGCTGTTTTACCAGGTAACTTTGTCATTAAAGATGCGGTAATACGCGGCGCAAAAAGTGAAGGTATGATTTGTTCACTTCAAGAATTACACGTCAAAGATATTCCAGAAGAATATCAAGACGGTATTTTTGCATTCCCACATCCAGTTAAACTAGGAGAAAATGCTTTAGAAGCATTAAAGTTTAATGGATTTGTTATGGAATTAGATTTAACTCCAAATGCAGGGCATTTACTTTCTACATTAGGTTATGCTTACGATTTAGCGGCAGTAACTGGACAAAAGATTACACTTCCAAAGTTTGAAGTTAAAGAAGTAGATACATTAAACCCAATGAAAGTTACTATTTTAGATGAAGGTTGTACTGTATATCATGCTAGAGTTGCAGAAGTTACAGTTAAACCATCACCATGGTGGCTCCAAAGTGAACTTATTAAAAGGGGAATTGAACCAATTAATAACGTTGTTGATATTTCAAACTTCGTTTTATATGAATACGGAACACCACTACATATGTTTGACTATGATCACTTTGGCTCAACAGAAATAGTGGTAAGAAGTGCTCATGATAAAGAAGTAGTTGAATCACTAGGTGATAAAACATACACATTATCAAGTGAAGATATAGTTATTACTAATGGTACAACTCCGATGGCAATCGGTGGTGTTGTTGGTTTAAAAAACTCAATGGTTTTAGATACAACTACTAAAGTTATTATTGAAGCAGCTCACTTTATGCCTGCACGCATTCAAAAGACCGCTGCTAAATATGGTAGAAGTGAATCATCACTACGTTATGAACGCGGTGTAGATCAAAGTATCGTTAAATTAGCTTTAGAAACAGCTGCATATTTACTTTCAGAATATGCTGATGCTAAAATTTATCAAGGTATCTCTACTGCTCAAACTAAAGTTCTAAAACCACATACTATTACTTTTGAAAGTAAGTATATTAATAAACTTTTAGGAACTAGATTTACAACTCAAAAAATAGTTTCTTTTCTAGATGCATTACAACTAGAAACAAAGGTTAAAGAAAATACGATAACTGTTAAAATTCCACTAAGAAGACCAGATTTAAAAATACCAGCTGATATTGCTGAAGAAGTAGGTCGTTTATACGGTTTTAACAACATTAAAAATAAAGCATTAGTTGATTCTTTAGAAGGTGGAAAAACCCTAACTTCTAATAAAGAAACAATGTTACGTAATCACCTAGCATCACTAGGTTTAAATGAAACTATTACCTACAGTTTAATTGATTTAAAATCGATTCATGATTTTAATAACATCGGAGATCCTTATCAAATCTTAATGCCATTAACTGAAGATAGAATGGTAATGAGACAGAGTTTATTAAACGGCTTAGTTAAGACCTATCAATATAATGTGTCTCGTCAAAATAAAGTGGTAAATATTTTTGAAATTGGTAGTGTTTATACTAAAGAAATTGAGAAAAAATATCTTTCGATTTTACTAAATTCAAAACTAAATCATAACTTATGGCAAAAAGACAACTTGAAAATTGATTTCTATGACGCCAAAGGATTACTAGATAATTTACTAGCTAAACTTAAGGTAGAAGTAACACTAAAAGAAAGTGAAAATAAATCACTTCACCCATATCGTCAAGGTTATATTATCCATAATGAAAATATTATTGGAATAATCGGTGAATTACACCCTAAATTAATTAAAGATGATAAAGTTTACGTTATCGAATTAGACTTAGAATATCTACTTAACCTAAACTACGTTAACAACTACGAACCTGTTAGAAGATTTCCAAATGCCGAACGTGATATCGCGTTCGTTATCTCAAAAGATATTAACATTTTAGAAGTTGAGACAATTATTAAACAAACAGCTCGTAAGTATTTAGTTAGCTTAGAGTTATTTGATATTTATGAAGGTGAACATATAAAAGAGGGTCATCAATCACTTGCTTACAGATTAGTCTTTAATAATAAAGAACAAACCTTAGAATCAAGTGAAGTTGATAAAGTAATGAAAAGTGTGATGAACAGATTATCTCACATTTTTAAGGCGGAAATTAGATGAATTTAATCCATAATTATACTTTTGAAGATTTACAAGAAATATTACTAGAAAATGGTTTTAAAAAATATCGCACATCTCAAATATGGGATTGGCTATATGATAAAAAAATTAACTCATTTGAGTTAATGAAAAACCTTCCTAGTGATCTTTTAACATACTTAAAAACTAATTATACATTTGAATCACTAGAGTTAGTTGAAAGACAAACATCTAAAGATGGAACTGAGAAGTTTTTATATAAATTAAGAGATGGTAATTTAATAGAATCAGTTGTTATGAGACATCATTACGGCAATAGTATTTGTATTTCAACTCAAATTGGGTGTAATATCGGGTGCTCATTTTGCGCATCAGGTCAAATAAAAAGAGTGAGAAACTTAGAAGTTGGCGAAATGGTATTACAAGTTTTAGAGTCTGAAAGATTAATTGGTGAAAAAATTGATTCTGTTGTCTTAATGGGAATTGGAGAACCATTTGATAACTTTGATAATGTTATTAAACTTTTGAAAATACTAAATCATCAAAAAGGATTAAATATAGGGGCTAGAAAATTAACTGTATCAACTAGTGGTATTGTTCCAAGAATCTATGATTTTGCTGATTTAAAATTGCAAGTTAACTTAGCAATTTCGCTTCATGCACCTACTGATGATGTAAGAAATAAGTTAATGAAAATTAACAGAATTTATAGTATTGCAAAAATCATTGAAGCTCTAAAATACTACTTAGAACAAACAAATCGTAGGGTTACAATTGAATATATCTTAATTGAAGACGTTAATGATAGGGAAATTGATGCCCTAAATTTAATAGAATTATTAAAAGATGTAAATGTATACATTAATTTAATTCCTTATAATAAGGTACTAGGGACTAATTATGAAAGATCCCCTGAAAAAAATCAAAAGAAATTTTTACACATATTAAAACGTGGAGGTTTAGATGTTACTCTTCGTAAGGAGCAAGGTCATGATATTGACGCTGCTTGCGGACAGTTAAGAAGTAAAACGGAGAAGAATAAATGAAGAAAAAAGCTTTAATTACCCGTCTTATAGGTGGAAACTACACTATTGTGGATGTAAAAACTAAAAAAGAGTTAGAAGCTAAAGCTAGAGGGGGCTTACGTCATATTAAAGTAGACCCTACCTCAAGTTTTCATCGCACCGTTTCAAGAAGGACAAAAAAAGAAGTAGAATTACTTCAAATTAGTCCTAAGGTTGGTGATTATTGTTATTATGATGATTCTGAGGATGTTATTTTAATTGATGAAATTCTTCCAAGAAAAAATGAATTATCACGTCCTGATATTGCCAATATTGATCAACTGTTGCTAACATTTTCGGCTGTTGAACCAGCATTTAGCTTCCATTTACTTGATAAATTTTTGATTTCTAGTTATCAAAACAATTTAACTCCAGTAATTTTAGTTACTAAAATTGATTTAGCAACTAAAGAAGAGTTAAATAATTTAAAGCGTGATTTAAAATATTACGAGAAAATAGGAATAGAAGTCCATTATGTTAATAGTTTAGATATCGAATCAGTAAATGAGGAAAGACTATTTTTAGAAGAAAAAGTAACAGTATTAGCTGGTCAAACTGGTGTTGGAAAATCAACATTTCTAAATGCTTTAAAACCAAGTTTAGAATTAAGAACTGGAGAGATATCAAAAGCCTTAGGTCGCGGGCGACATACGACAAGGCATTCTGAGTTATATAAAATTGGTGGTGGCTATATTGCAGATACACCAGGGTTTTCCAAATTAGATATTGATATTCATCTATTTGAGGAACTTAAAAATTACTATCCTGATTTTAATAAATTAAGTAGTGAGTGCCGTTTCGGAAACTCATGTAATCACATTAGTGAGCCAAAATGTAAAGTTAAAGAAGAAGTCGAATCCGGCAACATATTAAAATCTAGATACGATAACTACTTAAGTTTTATAGATGAGATTAAAAACAAAAAAATAATATATTAAGAGGTGAATTTATGTTAATAGCTCCATCAGTACTAACTGCAGATTTTGCAAAATTAAAACAAGAGATCGAATCAATCGATAACGCAGACTATATCCATTTAGATATTATGGATGGTAATTTCGTTCCAAATTTATCATTTGGGCCGCACATTGCGAAAATAATTCGTAACGAAACTGAAATTCCATTTGATACGCATCTAATGGTGTTAGATCCACTTAACTGGATTCACACATTTTCAATCCCAGGAACTGAATTTATTACAGTTCATTACGAATCAGAAAACTTTTTAGAAGCAATCAAATTAATTAAAGAACAAGGTATTAAAGCTGGAATTTCAATTAAACCTCAAACTGAAGTTGAAGAAATTTTAGAATATCTTCCGATTGTTGATCTGGTTTTAGTAATGAGTGTCGAGCCTGGGTTTGGTGGACAAAAATTCATGCCAGAAGCGATAGCTAAAATTAGCGAATTAAACCGCATTAGAGTTGAACAGGGATTAAATTATTTAATTGAAGTAGACGGCGGAATTAACGATGAAACAATCCAACAAGTAAAAGCTGTTGGTGCTGATTTCGCTGTTGTAGGTAGTTATCTCTTCAATCAAAAAAATAGAAAGAAAGAAATTAAAGAATTAAAAGAATTATAATATATTATAAAAAATAAAAAAAAGCCGCCGGCTTTTTTTTAATTTAGATTAATTAATTTAAATTACGCACGAGTTAAATTGTTTTTCTTAAGGGCACGTGCAGAAACTTTTACTCGTTTAACGTTTCCATTTTCATCTATAATTTTAACAGTTTGTAAGTTGGCTTTCCATTTGCGACGTGTCGCACGTAATGAGTGGCTACGCTTATTTCCAACCATTGTGCCTTTACCTGTTACATAACATTTTGCCATATTAATTTCACTCCTTTTACAATTTTCCTAATATAATTTACCATAATTTTACCATAATTGCAACAATTTACATCGTGTTTCATTTACATTTTACATCTTGTGCTATAATACTTGTGTAAAAAGAGGCGATATTGCGGTAAATATCGCAAATTAAGGTATTTTGGTTCAAAAATTTACAAATTTTGGTTGTATATATATTATACACCAAGGTTAATTATAGGAGGAATATTATGGCAAACTATTCAGTTGGCGGTAAGCTCTTTAAGAAAATGATAACTAACGGAGCAGTAAACTTAAAAAATAATTATAAAGAAATAGATCACTTAAACGTATTTCCAGTACCAGATGGAGACACAGGAACAAATATGCAAATGACAATGATGGCTGGTATTAGAGAAATTGAAAGTAAAGATGAAAAATCAATTATAGATATTTCAAAAATTTTATCACGCGGACTATTAATGGGAGCAAGAGGTAACTCAGGAGTTATTCTTTCTCAATTTTTCCGTGGAGTTTATTCTGAGATTGCTAAGATTAATAACGGTACAGCAACAGTTAAAGAATTTATTCAAGCTTTAGTTGGTGGTTACCAAATGGCATACCGCGCAGTTATGGACCCAGTTGAAGGGACAATTTTAACAGTTGTGAGAGAAGCAGCTGAAAAAGTATTAGAAGAAGAAAATAATTTACATACTATTGAAGAAGTAATGGACTTATATGTTAAACAAGCTCATGAAACATTACAAAAAACACCAGAAATCTTACCGGTATTAAAAGAAGCTGGCGTAGTCGATTCAGGTGGAGCAGGATTTATTAAAATTATTGAAGGTATGCAAATGGCATTAAACGGTCAAATGTTAACAGAAGTTGATGCTCAATCACATCAAAC
>DUQW01000009.1 GCA_012837585.1 Acholeplasmataceae bacterium | reverse complement strand
TCCCCATTATAATTTTTATTACAAAACAAGCCATACATATCAATCATAGCGTTTTTGAATATATCATTATGTATTTGTTTATCTCCATCCATATAAGTATCTTCTAAGCCTTTATTTGTGTTTATTTTGTGTATATTTTCGTGCAACATAACCACGATAAAGGTATAGTAGTCATTGAAAATATATTTGTTTCTTTTATTGATAAAAATTGCATCATCTTCTGGACTATAATACGCAACAACGCCAGGGTCTTGGTCGCCAAAACCCTGTAACTTAACATCATACTTTTCTAAAATTAACTCGTTTATTTTATTGATAAAATCTTGTTCTTTTCTCATTTTTCTTTCTCCTTAATACATTGTTAGATTGATAACATTTTCATTTTTTGGTGTTTCAACATAATATGGACTCTCTTTCCAAGTATTTGATTCTTTGATAGCAATTTGGACAACTTCTGCGATTGCAAGTGATGTTTTTGGTATAAACAACTTGTAAATATCTTTTGAAAATCTCTCATTGTTGTATGATAAATCTGGTATATTTATAAGATAATTTCGTTTGTTATCTCTCATTGTCAAAATTGCATTAAATGTTGTAAAACTTTGCTTTTTACTTGCAATCACTTGTTTTAATTTATTTGCGATTGCCTTAAACGATTGATTATAAGTATATGATAATGTTAGATTAATGTAATAACCTTTTATCTCGTTATAAGATAAATCTTCTTTATTTTCAAAATAGATATTATCTTTTTGCGTAAATGATAGCCCACGCCTTTTTAAGTTCAACACCAAGTTTCTGTTAAGCATTTCACGATTAGATGTTTCAACTAAATCATCACTTTCAACAACTACATTTTCTCTTAACATACTTGTATTTGTTTCCTCAAAAACTGCTCTTAATCCTTTAATTAAACTCAACTCTTCTTTTAATACGCTTGATTCAATTATTTTATCATAATCTTTTATCTCAACATAATAATCAACATCATTTTCTTTAACAATATCACGCATATCAATATTTTTAATCATTTCTTTATTGTCTTTGTGAATAACGATAACATTTTCTTTTATAGTTTCGACTTTATTTTCATCGATAAATCTTAATTCATTATACATTTTTCTGATCCTTTCTTAAAGTGTAATAACTTTTTCATCAATTAATTCAATAATCTCTTTGCTATTAAACTCTGTTAATAAGTTTTTCAATTTAACGCAAGTTCTACAAGTTAGTTCAACGCCTTTTTTATCAAAATATCTCTTAAATGTTTTATACGCTTTGTCATTTTTCAATATTTGCTTGTGAATATAAGCATATTCTTTAAACTCTTTTTGTGAAAATCTTGATAAAAACGCTTTATCAATCGCATTTCTGCCAATATACTCGTGAGTTTTTCCATCGCCTTTTGTGTTAGCACACGCAATCACATAACAATCTTTATGTTTATGAATAACCTCGCCATTATCAAGTGTCATATAATCACTATTTATCTCAATACCTTGATTCAAGTAAAGCATACCATTTGCATTATAAGTATCAACCTCATCAAGTAGTAAAACACCACCATCTTTATACCATTTTTCGTATAAACTTAAATTATATTTACCATCTAAATCATAAAAGCCTTTTACACTATATTCATTTTTCACACTATTAATATTATATAATTTTAGGTCAAGTGCCTCTGCTACTTTATAGGCGAAAGTTGTTTTACCATTACCAGCGTTTCCATATAAATATAAGTTTCTTATTGTTTTTACCAACTTCAACATTAAATTAAAATCTTTTTTGTAAATCTCAAAATCTTCATCATAATCATAACTCATAATCTCTTCATAACTCATTTTTTCATTATCACTAATTAAACTAACTTTTTGAATAAAAACATCCAACTCTTTTGACAAGTTTTCCAAGTCCAGATCGTTGTCAATCGCCTCATTAATTGCTTGTTTATTAAACTCGTAAAATCTCATATCGCCATTTAATTTTTCTGCTAATCGTTTAGGTATTAAAAGTTTATTTGCAACCTTTAATAACTCATCTTGATTATCGTTCATAATACAATCTAAAATTACGCCTTTATTACTTTTATAAATCTCTTCATAAACTTCAAAATAATTATCTTTTATATAATTTACCAGTTCTTTTGGTGTTGCTTCTTGTGTCAATAACATTGTTTTTAACATTTTTCTTTTCTCCTTTTTTTATAATTTTTTTAGGCGTTGCAACTATCAATCACAACGCCATTTTTTCTCGTTTTTTTCGCTTTATTAAGCCTCTAATAACTCCTCAATCTCTTCTTTTAACTCTTCAATTTGTTTTTCAATTTTTTCAATCTCTTCGCCAAACTCCAAGCCTTCAACTTCCAATGCTTTTATAATCTTAATATCATTGATATATTTAGTTAAAAGTGCTTTTTTCTTTGCAATTTCTGGATTTGCATTTGCCATCTCGTTTTTTAGAATACTCATAACTAATCTTAAATCTTCTTCACT
>DUQW01000074.1 GCA_012837585.1 Acholeplasmataceae bacterium | reverse complement strand
ATTTACTGTTGGAATGCCATTTCTTTTTCCCATAGAAACCACCACAATCTGAACATACCAGCTTTGATGAGAAGATATCTGTGGCCGAATATTTAGCGCCAAGATTATCTCTTCTTTTCATTTCAACTTGTACGAGTTCCCACATATCACGTTCTATGATTGCCGGATGACTATTTTCCACATAATACTGTGGAACTTGTCCTGTATTTTTTACTATGGTTTGATCTAAGTAGTTCTCAGTAAATGTCTTTTGAAGTAAGGCATCGCCCTTGTATTTTTCATTAGTTAATATTGAAGTGATATTATTTTTGGTCCAGTTAGTTGATTTCTTTGAAGGAGTTTTTATTCCTCTTTCTTTTAATTCTTTAGCTATGCCTGTTGGAGTTTTCCCATAAACTAAAAAGCTTTTATATATCTCTCTTATAATCTCTGCTTCATCTGGAACAATAACTATCTTATCTCCTGCTTTTTCATATCCTAAAAACATACTATAAGCAAATGAAACCTTCCCTGATTTAAACCCTACTCTTTTACCCCATGTAACATTTTGGCTAATTGATCTTGATTCTTCTTGCGCTATTGAAGCCATAATAGTAAGTATTAACTCACTCTTAGAATCGAGTGTCCATAAATTTTCTTTTTCAAAATAAACCTCGACACCTTTATCTTTTAACTTTCTTACAAAAGAAATAGTATCTAATGTGTTACGAGCAAATCTTGATATTGATTTAGTTACGATCAGATTAATCTTTCCATCTAGTGCGTCATTAATCATTTTATTAAAACCAGTACGTCTTTTAGTATTTGTTCCTGTAATTCCTTCATCAGCATAAACTGATACATACTCCCATTCTGGTTTACTTTGTATGTAGCTTTTATAATAATTGACTTGTGCTTCATAACTTGTATATTGTTCATCCGAGTTTGTTGATACCCTTGCGTATGCAGCAACTTTAATTCTTTCATTACTATTAATAGGTAGCTGTGTTAATGGATCAATTGTTGGTGGTATAACTGTTACCTTTGTCATTTAAATTCCCCCTTTATTTCTATCTAATGCTTTAATTCTTGCTTTTTCCTTCATTTCTTCTGTCCAGCTATTAGCTCTTGAGTCATGTTCCCATAAATACTTTTTACTTGTTCCATCTATTAATTCAAAGACTAATTTATTAGATTTATGAACAACAATTGTTTTTATCTTTTTAATAAATTCATTTTTATTAAAACTATTAGTATTTAAAATACTCACCACTTCTTCTTTAACATTCGAGTCTAGCACTTGTTTTGATTTGCAGTATTTCTTTCCCTTAGTCCTTGCTGTCGAACACATCCAGTAAACATTATATGGTGTTTTTTTATATGTATATGCTTTTCCACATATAGCACATTTCATATAACCTTTAAAATCATTATCACCATTTGACTTCTTATGATTTTCTGTTTTAGATTTTCTTAATTTTTGAGCTTCATAAAACACATCCTTACTTATAATTGGCTCGTGGGCATTAGATACTAAATATTGCTCTATGTTACCTTTATTAATCTTTTGAGTCTTATTTATATGGTTTTCTCTATATGTTTTTTTAAAGAACTAAATCGCCCGTATAATTGTAATTAGTTAGTATTTTAATAAGCGATGTTCTATTCCATCTTTTCGTTTTATAAGGACTTATTCCTTTTTCATCTAATATTTTACATATTAAAACATCGCTAAAGCCTTCTAAGTACATACTATATATAAATCTTACTGTTTCTGCTTCACTGGGAACTATGTGTAACTTTTTATTTTTAAGTCTATACCCAAGACATGAGTTTCCACCCCATATAATTCCTTTTTCAAAGTCTTTCTTAATTCGCCACTTCATGTTCTCGGATACACTTCTGGACTCCTCCTGGGCAAACGTTGCGAGAAACGTAAGTATCATTTCACCTTCACTACTAAGTGTGTAAATGTTTTGTTCCTCAAAATAAATATCTACTTTTAGCTCTTTTAGCTCTCTAATAGTTTTAAGTAGTGTTACTGTATTTCTTGCAAATCTTGAGATTGACTTTGTTATTATCATATCAATCTTACCAGCTCTACAGTCTGCTATAAGTCGTTGGAACTCATCTCTATCTTCTTTTGTTCCAGTTAATGCTTCATCTGCATAAACACCGGCAAATATCCAGCTTTGATTATCCTTAATATATTTTTTATAATGATTTATCTGTGTGGATAAAGAATTAAGCATTGTATCTTTACCTGATGATACTCTTGCATAGGCTGCTACTCTTGTTCTTTTTGGTAATGTTGGAAGTGACTCAATTTCAATTATTCTTTTTATCATTTAACTAACACCTCTACTGAACGTACACTATTAATCACTTAATAATGCTTATTAGTCAAGTCATTTAAACGATAAAGATTATCTTTGTTAATACAATATTTATTGGCAATATGATTTTCTGCTTTTAGATATTCACTCTTAGTTATAATCTTATTTTTAAGCATAGTTTTTATTGGAGCCATAGACATGTAATACTTTTCTAAATTAGTTCTTGTCATCACCTCACCTCCTTTCCTTTTCTATGATTGTTCCACCACTTATACCTGCATCTATCTGAGCAGAACTTTTTAGCTTTCTTACCTTTTACTGATAAAGTTTTAATTCCGCAATTTTTACAAAATCCAGAAAGAGTATTTTTCTCCGCTTTTGCAATAGTGTATCTTACCATTCCTATAGATGTTTTTAACTCGTTTGCTATTCTTTTATAACCGAAGCCCTCATTTCTTAGTTCTAATATTTTATCTACTTGTTGATTTTGATTCATATTATCTATCCTCCTCAACAGTTAATGGCAAGTAGATATGCATTCTGCCGGTTTTTTGTATTAAAAAATAAAAAAACCTCAAACAAGAATTCATTTCTATATTTGAGGTTAATTTAATATTTATTAAGTTTTGAGTTTTCTACATGCCATATGACTTTAACTTAAGGTGTAATTTATTTTGAATACAGTAAATAAACAAAAAAAGTAGCACACCAGCCGGAATGGTTACCGAGAAGATGTGCTACACATATATTATATCAAAAATAGACACCTTAGTCAAACAATAATGGCCTTGTAAAGATATTTTATTTAGTTTTATTAATCTTATTGAAAAGATCAATAACTGACTCATTTATTGGATCAATTACTTCAGCTTCAATTGTTAAACCCTTAACAATTTAAAATTGATTAACGCATGCTAATTACAGTAGTATTTATCCACAATTTCCTCTACTAAATTTTCAAGATCTTCAAAATATTTACAAGGAAACACATCTATAGGAAGATACATTGAACAATTTTTATCAATTGGGAGAAAATACTTACCAGCAATCATATAGTATATTTTCTTAAGTTCAAGATCTTTTGAATTATCCGCCATTGCGATTGATTTCAATACGATCCCCATTCCATTTTCAATTCCATACATGCTTAACTCATCTAATCTTGGATCATTATCTTTAATATCCATTTCTATTTGATCAGTTTGATGTTTTATCCATCTACTCACATGAGATAGATACGTAACAAATATCCTCTTATCTGAAAATTCTTCAGTTGCTCTAAGAATTAACACTCTAGAATTAATTTCCCCATTCATCACCCCATCTAAAAAAAATTGTTCATTTCTTTTAGCCTCTTCAATAATCAGGCCAATTAGTTCAATAAATAATTCTTTTGTTTCATTTTCTTCTGCTTTACCTTCATTGATTTTTTTGTTTAATTCATCTTGTTTTGAATATATTTCCATATTATCCTCTTTTCTACCAAAAAGAAAAACGCCATCGATATGATGGCGTTGAAATATACGTGCACTTATATTCACCCATCAATCAAGCTTTAGCACCTTACCATAGGCAGGTTGCTGAAGGATCATAGAGCTTGTCTCTCCCCTTCTCTTTATGGTATTTCTATTT
>DUQW01000073.1 GCA_012837585.1 Acholeplasmataceae bacterium | reverse complement strand
TTTTTTATATTTCTTTATCGAGTACATTTTCTTTATCATTTTTAATATGTATATTGATGGTAAGTAAAAAAATTAATTTTCTTGACATATTCAATGACTTTTGATAATCTATATAAGCATAACTTGTGGACGTAATATAACGGTTATTATACGTGCTTGCCAAGCATGAAATGGGAGTTCGATTCTCCTCGTCCGCTCCATTTAAATTTTAAGGCCTTAAGGCCTTTTTTTATTTCAAAAATTTAGAATATTTTGATAAATCAATATCGTGATATAATATTTTTAGGTGGTTACCATGATAAGAAAAGGATTACTTAAAGATCAAGATGACGTTTTAAAAATTTATGATGATGCAAAGGCTTTTATTAAATCTTATAATTCACCACAGTGGCAAGATGGTTATCCTAATATCGAAACATTTATAGATGATTTGAAAAATGAGAGATTATATGTTTATGATATAGATGGTACGGCTGTTGCCTGTGCTTCATTTTATCATTACGAAAAAGACTATGAAGATATTTATGAAGGTAACTGGCTAACAGACAGGACTAATTATATGGCAGTTCATACCATCGCAACATTAGATAGTTACCGCGGTCATGGTATTAGCAAACAATTTTTTGATTATCTATTTGAAAACTTCGAAGCTTCTTCAATTAGAATAGATACTCATGAAATAAATAAACCTATGATTAAAATGCTTACTAAAGTAGGGTTTGAATATTGCGGGATAGTCTATCTAGGAGAAAAGAAAGATAAAAAAAGATTAGCATTTGAAAGGTTAAGAAAATGAAACATTTAAAAAAGATTAATTATTTAATATTAATATTAATCGGGTTTATGATTGGGATTGCGATTGCTGCAATCGTTCATAATCACGATATCAAAAGCCCTTGGTGGGGACATTTGATTGTTGTTATTGGATCAATTTTTATTACTTTAACCCTTCACGAATTAACACACGCATTTGTTTTTAGTATTAATAACATTAAAATTAAAGCTGTATATTTATTTATGTTTATGTTCATTAGAAAAGGCAAAATCTTTAAGTTAAAAGTTAATCCAAAATTATTAATATTAGGAGGAGGATTAGTTGTTCCACTACTTCCTAAAGTTACTAATGATCGAGAATTTAAAGATATAGGAAATAAATTTGCTAAATCGTTAATCGCTGCACCAATTGCTTCAATTATATTTGGATTTCTAACTTTTATTGTTTTCTTATTACTATTATTTTTCTCATCTAATTTAACGTTAATTAGTTTATTTATTACAGCAACTATCGTTATTTTAATTCTTACAATATTCGTAATTCTCGCATCTAGTACATCAAATGAACATGCTGCCGGAGATTTTATCGCCTATAAAAAAGTTAAAGAAGACGAAAATTACTTATTACAAGTCATTTCATCTTATATTGTATTTAACCATGAAGCTTATGAATTAAGTAAAGATTATTTGCTAAATAAAAAAATTGAGTATTTATCGAATAATCCACTTAATTATGATTTAAACACATATGCATATTTAATTGACTATTTAGAAGACGTAGTCTATGATAACGGAACGAAATATTATGATCTAGATAAACGTATTTTGTCACTAAATCGTAATGTTTTATCTAGATCAAATGAAGGTGTATCTTTATTATTTTTAATTGCTTATCTACATTACTTATATGGAGATGATGATAAAACATTTGAAATTATTAATTATTTAGAAGTCTTACAAAACCCAAGAGTCAACTGGAAACATTTAGAGTATGAATTAAAGAAAGCTAACCACTTGCTTGGAATTAGTGATCAGTTTGAATATTTATCTTCACCTGATTATTATTTAGATCTTGGACTCAACTGGATTTTTGCTCCCTTATTTGATGATAAGCAAGAACGAACTACTTTTACAAAACTTAAAAAAGGAATTAAAGTACCAAAAATTACTTTCTATAATACATTAAAATAAAAAAAGAGCAAAAGCTCTTTTTTAATATATTATAGCCTAATAATGCAATTTTATAAATGGTGCCCCCAACGAGAATCGAACTTGTATTTCAGCATTACCATTGCTGCGTTTTACCACTAAACTATGGGGGCAAATCTCTATTATGTATTGTATCAATAAATAGTATTATTTTCAATTATTATATTAAAACAATTTCTTTCATACTACCATAATATACGTATATACCAGTTAATTTCGATTATTTGTTTTTTAATTGATATTTAATTCAAATTGTGCTAATATTTATATGGGCAATTAATTTTGCCTAGTAAAAAAAGGAGTATTTTTTAAATGACTGGAACTGTAAAATGGTTTAACGGCGAAAAAGGATTTGGCTTTATTTCTGCAGAAGGGAAAGATGTTTTCGTACACTTTTCTCAAATTAAAGTAGAAGGATTCAAAACTTTAGCTGAAGGAGATCAAGTCAAATTTGAAATTAAAGACGGCGAACGTGGCCCACAAGCTGTAAACGTTGTTAAACTTTAATTTATAATTTGAGCTTAAAAAAAGGACAATTTTCATTGTCCTTTTTTCTTTCTATTAACATCTATAACCAAATTATTATTGATAATACCATCGTTAATTTGTTTAAATGTTAATATCTTCTCAATCATTTCTGACATATCATAATCAATTGGCCCATCGCCATTATGGTATACAATTGAGTCTCGACTAAATTTCTTAGTTGGACAATATTTTTTAAGTTGAACTGTAAAATCATCTGTTATTAATAATGATATTCTAGTTTGTAAGGCAAATGTTCTTTCATCTGAAAGACCATTTACTCCGTAGTAGAAATGCTGTTCGTTTTTACCTAATAATTCTAATACGGTTCGATATAAATCAACTTGAGATCTTACTAGAGGTTGTTTACCAGTAAGTAAACCTGATTTCATACCGTTTACCGAATTATTATCGTTTGGTGCATATATCAGTGCTGGCACTTGATATAGTTTTTCCCAAGATTCAACGGATAACAAGTCCGGTCTATTAAGTAGTTTTTTCATATCGTTTAATGAAAAGCCAGTTCCATGATCACCATAAATAACAAATATAGTGTTTTCAAGCTCATTAGCTAAATCAATAATCATTTTAAAAACATCATTATAAAATCTTAGATAATTAATATATGTAATAGTTACTTCATTTAATCTAATATCTTCTCTTGTAATAGTTGGTTCATCAATATATGGATCATATAAATAAGGAGTATGAGGGTGAATGGTAATTGGATATAAGAAATATTTTTCTCCATTGGCAGCTTTTTCTTTTGCTACTATTTTTACCCACTCGAATAAATCTTTTTCACCAACCCACGGGCTACCCGGGTTTTTCTCTAAATGACTAGGGAATGCATCAATAGCGTTAGTTGTACCAATTTTATCGGGTAATATTCT
>DUQW01000008.1 GCA_012837585.1 Acholeplasmataceae bacterium | reverse complement strand
CATCACACTTTCTAATTATTATTAAATTATCTCCATTTCTTTTGAAGTCTAGATAAACTTTCTTCTAAATCTTCTTGTTCTGGAGAAACTGGTTCACGATCATAATGATATGATTTTTCGTTTAAAATACCAGTACCGGCAGGGATTAATCCACCGATAATTACGTTTTCTTTTAATCCGTGAAGTTCATCAACTTTTCCTCTAATTGCGGCATCAGCTAAAATTCTTGTTGTTTCTTGGAATGATGCAGCTGATAAGAATGAATCGCTTCTTAGAGAGGCTCTTGTAATACCTAATAGAATCGGACGACCAACTGCTGGACGTTTTCCTTCTTTTAAGGCTTGTAAGTTAGCAGCCTTAAATTCGTGGATTGAAACTTCTAATCCTGGAAGTAATTCAGTATCGCCTTCAGTAACAACTAAAATTCTTCTAGTCATTTGACGTACGATTAATTCAATATGTTTATCGTTAATACCTACTTCTTGTTTACGGTATACTTTTTGAACTTCTTCTAAAAGATATTTTTGAGCCGCTTCAACTGAAACAACTCTTAATAATTCTTTAGGATTAATTGATCCGTGAGTTAATTTAGTTCCTGGCATTACTTCGTCTTTTGCTTTAACTAGTAATTCTACGTTTGGATCTACCGTGTATTGATGTTCAATACCTCTAAAGTCAGTAATCGTAACTGTTTGAATACCGTTTTTAGCGTTAGTATGAACGGATTTAACTTTACCGCGATATTCACTAATTACCGCGCGTCCTTTTGGATTTCTCGCTTCAAATAATTCTTGAACTCTTGGAAGACCGGCTGTAATATCCGAACCAGAGGCAACCCCACCAGTGTGGAATGTACGCATCGTTAACTGTGTACCTGGTTCACCAATTGATTGTGCAGCAATAACTCCAACTGCTTCTCCAACTTCAACTGGTTTGTTAGTAGCTAAGTTTAAGCCGTAGCATTTCGCACATACTCCGTTTTGAGCGTCACATGTTAAGTTAGATCTAATTTCTACCTTAGTAACTCCCGCACGAACGATTTCATGGGCGATATCTTCAGTAATTAAATCATTACGATGATACATTACTTTCTTAGTAGTTGGATTAATAACATCTCTTGCTAAATAGCGTCCAGTAATTCTTGTATGAAGGTCAACTTTCATATTGTGGTCGCCGTCAACTACAATTTCTTCTTGAACGACACCTTTTTCAGTACCGCAATCTTCAGTAACAATAATTACGTCTTGTGCTACGTCAACAAGTCTTCTTGTTAAATAGCCTGACTCAGCCGTTTTTAACGCTGTGTCAGTTGATCCTTTTCTCGCTCCGTGAGTCGAGATAAAGAACTCTGATACAGTTAATCCTTCTCTAAATGAAGCTTGAACTGGAACTTCAATTGTTTCACCTTTCGGGTTATTCATCAGTCCTCTCATACCGATTAACTGAACGAAGTTTTCGATACTACCTCTAGCGCGAGAGTCGCTCATCATAAATAAGTTATTCTTATGATCTAATGAGTTAATAACGCCTTTTTTAATTTCGTCTAACGCGTTTTTCCAAACCGCAATAACTAATCTCTTACGTTCATTATCAGTTAACATACCTAAGTTGTATTGTTCGAAGATTTCGTCAACTTCACGGTTAGATTCAGCTAGAATATCTTGCTTTTTAGCATATACGTTCATATCGGCAATTGATACGGTAATACCAGAAATAGTTGAGTATTTAAATCCTAAGTCTTTTAAGTCGTCTAACATTTTAGATGTTTCAGTAATTTCATAGCGTTTAAATACTTGTCCAATAATTTGTGATAAGAATCCTTTTTTAAATGGACTTGATAAATCTTCTCTAGTTTGATTTTTAAAGTAATCTTTAGGATTTACCCCTTTAGGTAAGAAATACTTATCTGGAGTTTTTTCTAATAAATTTTCATTACTTGGTTCATTTAAATAAGGGAAACTTTCTGGTAAAATTTGGTTAAAGATCATTTTACCAATAGTAGTAATTAAATATTTATCTTGTTGTTCCTCTGTAAAGTTTTTATCGATTGCTGTTGGCTTAATTAAAATTCTAGTGTGATAGCCAATTTCTTTATTATGAAGAGCGATATTTGCTTCTTCAAATGAAGAGAAAAATCTTCCTTCATTACGGTTAATATGAGTTGATTCATCTGCTGGGTCATAGATATCTTCCATTGTTAAATAGTAGTTACCTAAAACCATGTCTTGAGCCGGTGTAACAACTGGCTTACCGTCTTTTGGCGCTAGAATGTTATTTGAAGCTAGCATTAGAAGTCTTGCTTCTGCTTGTGCTTCTGGTGATAATGGTACGTGTACCGCCATTTGGTCACCGTCGAAGTCAGCGTTAAACGCAGGAGTAACAAGTGGGTGTAAGCGGACAGCTTTACCATCAATTAATTTAGGTTCGAAAGCTTGAATCCCTAAACGGTGTAATGTTGGGGCACGGTTTAGTAAAACTGGATGCTCTTGTACCACAGTTTCTAATGCTTGCCATACATCATCATCTAAGCGTTCGTATTTTCTATTAGCTTCACCACGGTTAATTTCGTAGTTTTTAATTAATTCTCTTAAAACGAATGGCTTAAATAAAATAATTGCCATTTCTCTTGGAATACCAGCTTGATACATTTTTAAGTCTGGTCCAACAATAATTACTGAACGACCTGAGTAGTCAACACGTTTTCCAAGTAAATTTTGACGGAAACGACCTTGTTTACCTCTTAGTAAATCAGATAATGATTTTAAAGGACGGTCACGTCCCATTGCGGCACGTCTACCACCGCGTGAGTTATCAAATAATGCGTCTACCGCTACTTGTAACATACGCATTTCGTTTTTAATAACTAAACGAGGTGCGTTTTCTTCTTTTTCTTTTTTAAGTCTTGCGTTACGGTTAATAATACGGCGATATAAATCGTTTAAATCAGTAGTTGCAAATCTACCACCGTCAAGTTGAACCATTGGACGAAGATCAGGTGGAATAACTGGAATAACATCCATTACCATCCACTCTGGTTTATTATCAGAGTTATTGAAAGCTTCTAAAACTTCTAAACGTCGAATCATTCTTTCGCGTTTTTGTTTAGTTGAAGTTTTGAATTTTTGTCTTAAAACTCTAATTTCTTTTTCTAAATCTAATTCGGTTAAAAGTGTTTTTACTGCTTCAGCTCCAGTTTGAGCTTCAAAACGACGACCAAATTGTTCAAGTAACATAAAGTATCCTTGTTCAGTTAGTACGTCTTTTTTCTTAAGTTGAGGTACTGATCCTGGGTCAATTACGATATAAGAAGAGTAATAAATAACTTCTTCTAAAGCTTTGGCTTTAATTCCTAGTAAAATAGCTAGGCGTGATGGTAAATTTTTTAAATACCAAGTATGAACTACAGGAGCTTCTAACTCAATGTGTCCCATTCTTTCTCTTCTTACTAAAGAGTCAGTAATTTCAACTCCACATTTTGGACAAATTTGTCCGTGGTTAGAAACTTGTTTTTTACCACAACGGCATTGGTGTGATTTAGTAGGCCCAAAAATTCTTTCGCAGAATAACCCACCTTCTTCTGGCTTAGCTGTGCGGTAGTTAATTGTTTCGTGGTTTAAAACTTCACCGTATGACCATGCGCGAATTTCATCTGGAGAAGCAAGTCTAATTTTGAAATGGTTATAAGTTCTTGAACCATATCCTTTTCTAGTTCTTTTTACTTCTTTTTGAATTCTTTTTTCAATATTAATATCTTCAACATCTTGTTGACTTCTTAATAGTTCAGCATGTTCATCAAAATCAGCTTCAGTTAATTCATCAACTCCGTAAAATGCATAAACATTATTAATTTCACCTAATTCAAATTCATCGTTTCTAAATAAACGATATAAATTTGAACGATTAGCTGTTAGTAAATCTAGTGTTGTATTGATGTTGGCATCAACTAACACTTTTGTTACATCATCAGTTAATTTTAAATCCTTTAAGTTTGAAGGTAAGCCATACTTTAATAATAACTTTTTAATTTCATCGGCAACTTCATCGTTTAAAGTTCCTAAAATAGTTTTAAAGTTATCAATATCGTAAGTATTAGCGTCTTCTAGAGTCATAATTCCGGTTAAAAATAACGCTTGTTTGGCTTCATCGCTAACTTTTAATTGAGATACTTTTAATTTTAAATCAACGTTCATTAACGGAACCCTCCTCTAAATCTTTGGTCAGGTCTAACTAGTGATTTAACTGCATCGTTTTCTCCTGTTTCAGAGTTAATTAACTCAACATATAAACCTAAGGCTTGAAGTTCGTGAGTTAATACTCTAAATGATTCAGGAAGTGACGCTTTTGGTATTTCTCTACCATAAGTAATTGCACTATAAACCTTGTTACGTCCAGTCATATCATCAGATTTAACTGTTAATAACTCTTGTAGTGTATGTGCGGCACCGTATGCATATAATGCCCACACTTCCATCTCACCAAAACGTTGACCTCCGTTTTGAGCTTTACCACCCATTGGTTGTTGGGTAACTAAAGTATATGGTCCAACGTTTCTAGCGTGTAATTTATCATCAACCATGTGTGATAACTTAATCATATACATTACGCCAACTGAAATCGGGTTAGCATATGGTTCACCAGTTCTACCATCGTATAAGATCATCTTGCCATCAGGAGATACTCCTCCTTCTTTCATAATGTTAGCAAGTTCTGTATCGTTTACTCCGTCGAAAACTGGAGCCGCAATTTTAACGTTTAAGTTTTTCGCAGCTTGGCCTAAGTGGATTTCTAGAATTTGTCCAATATTCATTCTTGATGGAACCCCTAGTGGATTTAACATGATATCAATTGGTGTACCATCTGCCATATATGGCATATCTTCTCTTGGTAAAATCTTAGAAATAACACCTTTATTTCCGTGTCTTCCTGCCATTTTATCTCCTTCAGAGATTTTACGTTTCTTGGCAACGAAAACTTTAATTTGTTCGTTAACTCCTGTTGGAAGAGTAATTCCTTCAGGTAAGTTTTTCTTCCCTTTTTTGAAGTGAAGAACTTTTTGAACAACACCGCCACCACCGTGTTGAACTTTTAATGATGTATCACGATATTCACGTGATTTTTCACCAATAATCGCTTGAATTAATTTTTCAGCTGGTTGTGGGTCGCTTGATCCTTTTGGAGTAATTTTACCAACTAAAATATCTCCTTCTTTAACTTCAGAACCAACGATAACAATTCCGTTTTCGTCTAAGTTCCTTACCGCTTCCGCACTAACAAACGGAATTTCACGAGTAATTTCTTCTTTTCCTTGTCCGGCTTTTAATTCGCGGTTAAAGATTTCATATTCTTCGATATGTACTGAAGTATAAACGTCATGTTTAACTAAATCTTCACACATAATAATCGCGTCTTCATAGTTATAGCCTTCCCACATCATGAATGCTACCGTTACGTTTCTACCTAACGCTAATTCACCTTTATCAGTTGATGGACCATCAGCGATAACTTCTCCAGCGTCAACCCAATCACCATAAGAAACTAATGGTGTTTGAATAATACATGTATTTTGGTTTGAGCGGTCAAATTTAATTAATTCGTAAATACCTTCAGTTGTTAAGTTGTTTTCAGATAATTTTAATGCATTTTCAAATGTGAATTCTTTACCAAAATCAAATAAAACTTCTCCGTCATATTCAACTCTTTGGAAAGGCATTTCAGTAATTTTAATAACATTTGAATCAACATATGTAACAAATCCGCCAGTTTGACAAATAACTGTCGCACCTGAGTCTTTAGCGGCACGATATTCAACACCAGTACCTACAATTGGTGATTCTGGCGTCATTAGTGGAACAGCTTGACGTTGCATGTTCGCACCCATTAGGGCACGTGATGCTTCGTCGTGCTCTAAAAACGGAATTGTTGCAGTTGCTACTGAAACAATTTGTTTTGGTGAAACGTCCATATATGATACTTGAGAGGCATCAACGATAGTTGTTTCTCCGTTTAATCTACCAACAACTCTGTCTTCTAAGAAAAATCCGTTTTCATCAAGTGGAGTTGCGGCTGATGCGATAAATTCTCTTTCTTCTTCACTTGCAGTTAAGAAGACATATTCATCAGTAACTCTTGGAATTACTTCACCATTTTTAATACCACTACGATCAACTACTAAGTAAGGAGTTTGAATAAATCCGTATTGGTCAACTTTACTATATGAAGCAAGAGATGAAATTAACCCAATTGATTGACCTTCTGGTGTTTCAATCGGACAAATTCTACCATAGTGAGAGTTGTGAACGTCACGAACTTCAATACCAGCACGGTCTCTTGATAAACCACCAACACCTAGCGCTGATACTCTTCTTTTTTGGGTTAACTCAGCAAGTGGGTTAATTTGGTCCATGAATTGTGATAATTGTGATGAACCAAAGAATGAGTTAATTGCACTTGAAAGTGGAGTTGTATTAATAATTGACGAAATAGTTGCATCATTGAATGTTGTTGTTGACATTCTGTCTTTAATATTTTTTTCTGTTCTTGCAAGTCCAACTCTAAATTGGTTTTGTAATAACTCACCAATTAAACGTAAGCGTCTATTTCCTAAGTGGTCAATATCATCTGTAGTTCCTAAACCTTCAAATAAGTTTAAGTAATAGCTAATTCCTGCTGCAATATCAGAAACAGTAATGTGTTCTTTTGTTTCAAGTGGATCATTACCTAAAACTTTAACTACTGTTGATTTATTAGTTTGAGGATTCTTATGGATAACTTCCATATACTCAACTACGACACCTTCACGATTCTTTTGAACTTCATATGGATCTTGAAGTAAGAAATATTTAACAACTTTATCATCTAAAGCTGATCTATTTTTTCTAAGTAGATTAATTAATTCTTCGTCTACTACAGTATTTTTGCTTGCTAAAATTTCACCTGTGCGATTATTAATAATATTTGATTTTGTATATAAAACTTCACCAGTTTCAACATCAAATTCTGCGAAAATATCTTCAACCGGATCATTTTGAAGTGAATCTTCAACTGAAATAATTTCTTTTCTGAAAATATGTCGATGTTCTTTTAGTTTTTTCACTAAATCAAAATCGATAAACGTTTCTTTCGGAATTACTTCGCCAGTAGGTAGAGTAATTTCGTTAGATGTATAATTACCAACGATTCTTTCAAATAAACTTAACTTAGTGTTATATTTGAAACGTCCAACTGATGCAAGGTCATATCTTCTACGGTCAAAAAGACGAGAACGGATGTATTCTTTTGCAGCATTTGCTGGAACACTTTCGCCTTGTCTTAGTTTTGCATATAATTCAACAACAGCTTCATCAGAGTTTTTAGTATCATCTTTTTCTAAAGTTTCATTAAGTAAAGCTTTTGAATAATACTTAGTGATGTCTTTAGGGTTATTGAATCCTAAAACTTTGATTAAAGTTGTTAAAAAGATTTTCTTTGAACGGTCTAATTTACCGTAAAATAAATTTTTAGAACCTAATTCAAATTCAACCCATGCCCCCCTAGTAGGAATAATTTGACCAGAATATTTAGGTGTGTGTAACCTTGAATCTGGTTCTGCAGTAAAATATACTCCTGCTGAACGGATGATTTGAGAAACAATAACTCTTTCAGCACCGTTAATGATAAAAGTACCGGTTGGAGTCATATAAGGAAGTTCAGCTAAACGAACTTGAGCTTCTCTAATTTCTCCAGTGACGGCATTTTCTAATTTAACGTTAGCAAATAATTGTCTGGTATAACTGACGTCATACATTTTTGCTTGGCTGATTGAATGTTTAGGTTTTTCTAGATAATAATCAACAAAATATAATTTTAAGTCACCATTGTGTCCTTCAATTGGTGATACATCTTGTAATAATTCTCCAATAAATTCATCAACAAATTGCTTAAAGGAACTTGTTTGAATTTCAATTAAGTTAGGCAAGTCGATATCATATAACATCTTCGAATAGTTACGACGCGACGCTCTTTTACCGTAAGAAACGGTTTTATATCCCATATTATTCACTCCTAACTGATTTTGGGTTAATATATTATACATATATTAGGTCAATTTTCAAAAATAATTGCACATTATATAATGATAGCATAGTTGACTTTATAAGTCAACCAAAATTAGTATGCTTCAAACTTGATTTTCGGTCTTAATTTTCTAACTTTAACCGATTTATATATGCGATACCCCTTTTTTTGGTAAATAGTTTCAACATTACCAAAGATTTCTTCAAGTTTTTTCTTAGTTGATTCAGCACCTTGTTTAGTTCTAATAACAATCCATAATTCGCCGTCTTCTGATAAATTTTTATACGCGTCTTTATACAGCTTAAAAATTACGTCTTTACCAGCGCGAATTGGTGGATTAGAAAATATTACATCAGCTTTTACTTTCACATTAGAAAATAAATCTGATTCAAATGCTTGAACATTTACGTTATTTTTAACCGCGTTACGCTTAGCAAGTTCAACCGCTCGTTTATTAATATCATACGCATAAATGACTTTATTAGGGTATTTTCTGGCAAGTGCTACCCCAATAACACCGTAGCCGCATCCCATATCAATAACCGTTTTGTGACTTTCTTTAATTGAAGCTTGCTCAATCAAAATTTTCGATCCAAAGTCCAATCCTCTGTAACTAAAAACGCCATGATCAACGTCAAAATAAAATGAGGTGTCTAAAATATCTATTTTAATTTCTTTTAAATTAGACTTTACCTCATCATTTGTAAAATAATGACTCATCCTTACACCTCACTTTATTTTTATAACTAGAAAAAGCCTAATTTTTTAGGCTTTTTATTTTATTAAATTTGAAAAGTTAAATTATTTAATTTCAACTGTTGCACCAGCAGCTTCTAATTGTTCTTTGATTGCTTGTGCATCGTCTTTCTTAGCTTTTTCTTTGATAACTGAATCTGGAGTTTCAGCAACTTTCTTAGCGTCTGCTAATCCTAATCCAGTGATTTCTCTTACAACTTTAATAACTGCAATTTTGTTTGCACCAAAGTTCTTTAAGATAACATCAAATTCTGTTTTTTCTTCTACTTCTTCAGCAGCTACTGCAGGTCCTGCTACCGCTACAGCTGTTGGGTCAATACCGAATTCTTCTTTTAATCCGTCTACTAATTCTTTAATTTCAAGTAACGTCATTTCTTTTAAAGCCGCTACAAATTGTTCTTTTGTTAATTTTGCCATTTTATAATTCCTCCTAAATTAATTTTGTAATCCTTCTTCTACTAACATGTTAAGTCCAATAGCAATATCTCTTACTGGAGCTAACATACCTGCTGCTAACATTGTAAGCATTGTTTCTCTTGATGGTAATGTTGCAAGTGCATTAATACCTGCTGCATCAACAACTTTGCCTTCAACAACGCCAGCCTGAATTTTAACAACTTTGTTAGTTTTTGCAAAGTCATAAACTATTTTTGCTGGTGCTACAACGTCATCGTAACCAATAACGATTGCTTTTGCTCCAGTTAAACTATCTGCTAACTCTCCGATTCCAGCAGCAATTGAAGCACGACGTGAGATGTTATTTTTAATAACTTCTACTTCGCATCCTTCTTTTCTAAGTTCATGACGTAACTTAGTAAATTCAGCAACTGTTAATCCTGGATAGTCAAACGTAACAATAGTTTTAGCTTCTTGGAACTTTGCGGTTAACTCTTCAACTTGTTGTTGTTTTTTAATAACCGATTGTCTCATTTAATACCCTCCATCTTTTATATAAAAAAGTCTCTTTAGCCAATACGACAAAAGAGACGATTTAAAACAATTTTAAATGTACCTCGGTAGGATCATTAAACCTAGGGTCCCTACTGTCTTTGGCTACTATATTTAATTATAAGTTATTGTATATATTATATATTATTTATTTAATGGTTTCTAGATCTACTCTGATTCCAGGCCCCATTGTTGATGAGATAGTTACGTTTTTAACGTAAACCCCTCTTACTGTTTGTGGTTTAATTCTTAACATTTGAGCCGTCATAGTTTTAATGTTTTCGATTAACTTTTCGTTATCAAATGACACTTTACCAACTGCTGCTTGAATGTTTCCGAATTTGTCAACACGGTATTCAACTTTACCGTTTTTAATTTCGTGAACTGCTTTAGCGATATCAGTAGTTACTGTACCTGTTTTAGGGTTTGGCATTAATCCTCTTGGCCCTAATAAACGTCCGTATCTACCTAATTTAGCCATCATGTCTGGTGTTGCTACCATAACATCGAAATCTAACCAACCAGCGCCGATTTTGTTGATTAATTCATCATCTCCAACAAAGTCTGCTCCAGCATCTCTAGCTTCTTGAGCTTTTTCACCTTGTGCAATTACGACTACGCGTGAAACTTTACCAGTTCCGTGAGGTAATACTACCGCACCGCGTAAATTTTGTTCAGCTTTTCTTGGGTCTAAGTTTAGTCTGTAAGCAACTTCAACAGTAGCATCGAATTTAGCGTAGTTAGTTTTCTTCATTAACTCAACTGCTTCTTCGATAGAATACTTATTAGTGCGGTCAACTAACTTTAAAGCTTCAATGTGTTTTTTGCCTTTTTTCATATTCATCTTCCTCCTAAATGTGGTAATAAGCGGGATTTCCTCCCACAATTAAGAACCTTATTAACCTTCTATTTTGATACCCATTTGGCGCGCTGTTCCCTCAATAATTTTCATTGCTTCTTGAACAGTGTACGCATTTAAATCTGGCATCTTCATTTCTGCAATCTTTTCAAGTTCTGCACGAGTAATTGTTGCAACCTGTTTTTTATTAGGTTCGCCTGATCCTTTTTGTACTTTTGCAGCCTTCTTTAATAAGTCACTTGCAGGTGGGGTTTTAGTAACGAAACTAAATGTTCTGTCATCATATACATAAATGATAACTGGAATAATGTACCCCATTTGATCTCTTGTCGCATCGTTAAATTGTTGAACAAACTGTGGAATATTTACTTGAGCTTGTCCTAGTGCAGGTCCAACAGGTGGAGCTGGTGTAGCTTTTCCGGCTGGAATTTGTAATTTAAGTTCGCGAACTACATTCTTTTTCTTTGCCATAACACATCCTCCTTCATTGTATGTGATAAGTATGTGGTTTTACGGATTTTCTAATCCTTCCACTACGGTGTGTTTTTTACACGCTTATTTATTTTAACACGATTGTATTATAAATACAAGTGATTTAATTATTTCGTTATAATTTATCTAATTGTTTAGCATAAATGATATTTCCGTAATGTTTTTTCGGTTGAACTGTCATTGGAGTAATCCTCATTATTAATCCTAAAAAATCCGTTTTAATATGGGCACTACCATAAATCCCCATCACTTTTTCACCATTTAAATTATCAAACTCTCTAATAAAGTTTTCGACCATTTTACTCTCGCGATATTTCATATCGCCTTTTTCATAAAATTTCTCACCTCGAGCAATCGCTTCTAAAGTTAACTCATATTTTCAAGTATTTTCTAAACCGTTAGTTACTAAGTAATCAAGATAAAATTGTCCTATCGTTTCATATTGATGGCTAACATCAGTACCATGAAAAATTGTTTCTGGATAATTGTTTTTAATTGCCATCTAAAAATCCCGTGTTAGCTGATTATGAATTAATGTCCCTACCCAATTATCGTATAAATATTGGAAATAATAATTATCGTCAGCCTTCATCCATAAATTCATAATTTCCACCTCATAATAAGGAGATTCAATGAATAAATGTCTCATCCCGTGATTGTGATAAAAGTCATGCCACAAATCAAGTTTTTTTTATATAGTTTTTCACCAGCATGAACTTCGCCATATAAATAAATTGAATAATTTCTAATTTTAGGCGGGTTATTAGCAACAATATTTCCAACAATATTTAAAATGAATCCAAAAACAACAACCGTTAATGTCAAAATAAACGATTTAATTGCATACACTCTTTTATGTTTACGCATCATATTCCCCCCTATATAAACAACTTACTTTAATTATATTAATGAAATGTAAAAGATAATAAATAAAACTTTTTCAAAATTACCTTAATTTTATAACTCCTTTCTTAAACTTGCCTTTCACCACCACTTTATCATTTTAGGGGATCGTTGTCGAATTAACGCCGGACCATGATTCACCAATTTTATTTATGTATAAAAAAAGCACCTTTTAAAAGGCGCATTTTTGTATTTTCATCTTTCTTTAATGTCGTAGACACTAACTTCAGTTGGTGTAGCTTGACCAAACATATCAATTGATACAATTGCGATTTCTTGGTCATTATCAATTGCCGTAACAACACCTTCTTGACCTTCCCAAACGCCGCGTTCAATTACTACAGTTTTACCTAAGTAACGATCGAAGTTTGGTTTAGCGATAGCTCCAATTTTGCGTAAAATTGAATCCATTTCATCTCTTAAAACTGGAATTGGTTTAGTTCCGCCACCGCTTGATCCTAAGAAGCCGGTAACACCAGGAGTGTTTCTTACAACAAACCAAGATTCATCAGTTACAATCATTTCCACAAATACATATCCTGGAAATAATCTTTCAACTGTATCTTTTTTACCTTCTTCAGTAGCGGGAATAATAATTTCTGGCACTAAAACTCTAAATATATAATCGGTCATCCCCATACTCTCAGTACGTCTTTCCAAGTCGACTTTTACGGTGTTTTCATCACCAGAGTATGTTTGAACGATATACCATCGAACTTGATTGCCTTGCATCTTAGTTACCTATAATTCTTCCAAGAGTTTGGATAATCAAAAAGTCAAATAAGAATAAAATTAATGTTAGTACAACAGTATAAATTAATGTTTTAGCGCTATTTTCAATGAATTTATTTTTTGATGGCCAAGCGATTTTCTTGATTTCTGGGAAAGCTGCTTGTAAAAAAGGGAATAAAACTAATAATAAACCGATTAAAGAAATCGCTAGTAAGAACCAAGCGAAAATAATTCCGTTATTTTCAGTTCCTAAAATTGGAAATGACGCATCGATTTTTAATGTTTTATTAATAATCATCATTGATAATGCTGCAGAAGCTATTGCTAAAAATCCAAGTAATAAGTTTTCCCACTTATACTCAGTAGTCAGTACTTCCATTAATTTTGATTTTTGTTCTTGATCACGTTTTTTAATTGCCATAGTATACACCTACTTACTTTCTTTATGCAATGTGTGTTTATTACACGTCTTACAATATTTATTGATTTCTAATCTTTGTGTTGCCGTTTGCTTATTTTTAGTTGCTTGATAATTTCTTGATAAGCACTCTGTGCAAACTAATATTATTTTCTCTCTCATTAAAAAACCACCTTTGTGGTCATTTGCAAGTGTTATTTTAACACTTTTAAATGACTTAGTCAAATATATTATTATTTAGATAATAACTTATCTTTAATTCGATATATCGCGTTATATATCTGTTTACGTGTATATCCCGTCTTTTGGGATATTATCTTGATACTTTCTCCTTTAAGATAATGCATCTCAAAGACATCAATTTCAAGTTTACTTTTAAGGTCTGGATATTCAATTTCTTCTTCATAAATTATATATCCACCTTGAATATCAGGTATTTCTTTAATCTCGTGTTTTGGAAGTCTTTTAAGCAGTGCCCAAAATCTTCTTTTTAAGATTAATTCAAAGTATCTAGTAAATGTTTTATTCTTCTCTTCATTAAAAGTCATTACCGCTTTATGAAGCATTATTAAACCTTCTTGAAAGAAGTCGTCTTGTTCATAATATGGAACGTCATATTGATGGATATATTTCCATATTAATCTCTTGTATTTTTTGAAAAGAAATTCTAATGCAATCCCGTCTTGATGATTTTGAATTAAATAAATTAACTCATAATCATTCATTTTAAAATTCCTTTCTATTCTTTAATCATTTCATACATTAATAGTGCTCCAGCAACTGAAACATTTAATGAATTAATTTTACCATACATTGGAATTTTTACTAAAATATCGCAATTAGATTTTACAAGTGGTCTAATTCCGCTACCCTCGTTTCCAAGGATAACTGCGATATTTTGGCCTCTTGGAATTTCGTGATAATCATACGGGGCGTTTCCGTCTGTACCAACGACAAGAAAACCAAGTTTTTTAATCTTTAGTAAAAAATTATTTATGTTGCTGACTGCAACAACTGGAACGTGTTCAATCGCTCCAGACGATACTTTTGCAACAGTAGCATTAAGTGGTGCTTGTTGTCTTTTAGAAACAATAATTGCATCAATTCCAGCCGCTTCCGCAGTTCTTAGGATAGCTCCTAAGTTATGAGGATCAGTAATTTCATCTAAAATTACTAATCTGTTTACTTTAGTTTCCTTGTAGATATCTTCAAACTCAAAATATTTATAATCTTCAACTTCGGCAACTACACCTTGATGTAAGGCATTTGAAGTTATTTCGTTTAATTTATCTTTTGGAAGATAATCAAAATGAATGTTAAATTCTTTTAAAAAATCAAGATATTTTCGATCATTAAACTTTTGATCTAGATATAGTTTATAAATTCTTCTTTTTTTATAAATAGCTTCCCTAATTGGGTTTTTACCATAAATAACCATAGTTCTATACCTTATACATAATTTTTAAAGAAATTAACAACGGTGTTAACTCCTTTTTTAATCCAACCACCAATATTAGAAACAATAAAGATAATTGGATAAGCAGCCTGGATTAATACAATTAAAAATAATATTTCATTTAATTTAAGTGTTGGCTCTATATGATAACCAAATTTCCAAATTGGGGCAATTCCAAAAAATTCTGGAATAAATAAAATACTTAAAATAAATGCTGCAAACATTGAAAAAAACAATATTCTTCTTGGAACGTTAAGCGGCGATGACACACGGTATAAAACAATTAACGAAATTGTAGTAGCTGTGATAACAATTAAAGTTGAAATAACACGGTCATCAGTAATTTCAAGCGGTGTTTTTAACCAGTAAATTAACACACTGGTAATAATTACCGCTAGTGCTCCTGGGAGCGCTGATTTAATAATATTAAATAAGAAGTTACCTGATTTAATCTTATTATTGTTGTATTCTAGGGCTAACAAGAATGACGGAATACCAATAACGAACCAATCAATTGGAATCAATTGGGCTGGTGAAATTGGGTATGTTGCGTTACTTGTAGTTACTCCTAAATAAATTGTAATAAACGATAACATAATCGAGAAGATTGTTTTCGTTAAGAATAACGTAGCAACTTTTTGAACGTTATTAATAACTCTTCTACCTTCTGATACTACTTTAGGCATTGATGAGAAGTTTGAGTCTAGTAATACTAAGTGTGATACATTTCTTGCGGCATCACTACCCGATGCCATAGCAATTGATGTGTCAGCTTCTTTTAAAGCTAAAATATCATTAACACCATCACCAGTCATCGCAACCGTACGACCATTAGCTTTCATTGTTTGAATTAAGATTTTCTTTTGAATTGGAGAAACTCTTCCGAAAATAGTAAATTCTTCAGCAGCTCTAATTACTTCTTTTTCACTTGCGCCTTCAAGCGAGATATATTTGTGGTAATTATCAATTCCAGCACGCTCTGCAATTCTTGAAACAGTAATTGGGTTATCTCCTGAGATAACCTTAATATCTACACCTGATTGTTTGAAGTATTCAATTGTTTCTCTAGCATCAATTCTAATTGAATCTTCAATTACAATTAATGCCACTGGCCAAACAACACCAGTAATATCATCGGTATTTCTAATTCTACCTTTTGAATAACCAACCGCAATAACTCTTAAGCCTTCACTTGATAATCTTTCAACTTGATTAGCCACTGTATCATATTTATCTTTTAAGACGTATTCTGGCGCACCTAAGAGATAAACACCGTAATCATTAAATTCAACGGCGCTATATTTTCTTGCGCTTGAAAACGGAACAGTTTTTGAATATTTTAAAGCTTTTCCTCGTCCAAATCTTTCAATTAAAGCTTTACTAGTTTGGTTTTCATCTTTAAATGCATTCATCATTGATGGGATAATTTCAGCCACTGATAATTTAGAATCACTCTTAATTTCAATTACACTTTGAACATTCATCGTACCATCGGTAATTGTACCTGTTTTGTCTAAACATAAAGTATCAATTCTTGCAAGCATTTCAATACAATATAACTCTTGAACTAAAGTGTTATTATCTGCAAGTCTAATTACCCCAACTGCAAGCGCCATACTAGTAAGTAAGAATAGTCCTGCTGGAACCATTCCTATTAAAGCTCCTGCCGTACTAATAACTGATGTGTTATAAGGAGTATTACCAATACCAATTGGACTCTCAGTTGTAATATAGAATAAGAAAGCGCCAATTGGAATAATTAAGAAAGCTAATGCTTTAATTAATATTCTTAATGATTTTAATAGTTGAGATTGTGGTTTTTGATATTTTCTCGCTTGATTGGTAAGTTTTTCAATAAAAACATCACTACCTACTCCAACTACTTGTGCTTTAACTGTTCCAGCAACAACGAAGCTTCCTGAATATAGTAAATCACCTTTATGTTTTACCACTGGATCAGCTTCGCCAGTAAGTAAAGCTTCGTTTACTTCAACTTGTTCATCTGAAACCATAATCGCGTCAGCTGGAATTTGTTTTCCGCTCTTTAAAACCAAAATATCATCAATAACTACTTCTTGTAGTTTAATTTCAAATTCAATCGCATCTCTTATAACAATCGCTGTTGGAGTTGATACAACTGATAGTTTATCAATAATTTTCTTCGCTTTAATTTCTTGGATAATCCCAATTAAAATATTAGCGGCAATTGTACCAAGAAAGAAAAAGTTAGTTACTGGGGCTTTAGCACTAATTAACCATGCTGCAATTCCAAACATTAATAAGTTGAAAAATGTAAATAAATTAGTAAAGATAATTCCTGGAATACTCTTAGTACTTCCTTTTTTAATCTTATTATAAAAACCCGCAAGAGTTCTAGCTTCAACTTCATCGGTAGTTAATCCTTTATCCCTATCAGGATTATATCTAGTAACTACTACTTCATCTTTTTTACGTTTTTCTTTTGGTTTTTCTTCTTCTTTATGTTCAAAAGGAGCTGAAAAATCATCAGGAGTTGCTAGTGGTTCTTCTTCAACAACCACCTTTACCTCTTTGACTTTTACTCTTTTTCTCGTAACTGGTGCTTCAACCTTAACTTCCTCTTCAACCGGCATTTCAACTACCCTAGGTTCTACTGCCTTAGGTTTTCTACCTCTAGTTGTTGTTTTCGGAGTTTCAGTTTCTTTACCGTTAATTTCTTCTTCAAGTTTTTCTAATTCTTTATTAAGTTTCTCATTTGTTTTCTTAGCCATTAGATTAACCCCTTTTCTTGAAGCAGTGCTCGGTATTTATCAGCTGTTTCATAGTCTTTTTTACTTCTTGCCTCGTTCCACTTATTAAATGTGTCTTTATCTTCTTTTGTTAGTTTTTTAAATTCAAATTCAAAACCTAATATCTTTAAAATCATTATTAGTGAATTATAGTATTTTTGAAGTTCAGTTAAATCTTTTTCACGATTAACCGATTTAACTAACTCATAAACTACAGTAATCGCATTTGGTGTATTTAAGTTTTGATTCATTTCATTATAAAATTTAACAAGTGAATCTTTATCTAATAAATCTTCATCGATTTCAATATTTTCTAATTCAAATTTAACAAAAGCGTTTTTTAATGCTCGATTGATTTTATTATATTCATCTTGGTATTGTTTCATTAAATCATCACTATAGTTAATTGGTTGTTGGTAGTGATGAGCTAATACTAATAACCGATAAGCAATTAAATCATAATCTTTTTCTAAATCAACAACGGAAATAACGTTACCCAATGATTTACTCATTTTTGTATCAGTTAAATTAATAAATGCTGAATGCATCCAATATTTACTAAGTCCGTGACCATTATGAGCAATCGACTGTGCGTTTTCATTTTCGTGATGTGGGAATTTTAAATCAATTCCTCCACCATGAATATCTAATTCTTGATTAAATATTTCATGATTCATAACCGCACATTCAGTGTGCCATCCTGGTCTTCCTTTACCCCATTTAGAATCATATGCAATTCCAATATCAGTCTTTTTCCAGAGGTTAAAATCTTTTGTATCTTCTTTTATATCTGATATTTCAATTCTTGCTCCTCCGAATAATTTATCGATGTTTTGTCTACTAATTTCACCGTACTCTTGGATTTTAGAAACACGAAAATAGACGTCTCCGTCTTTTTCATAGGCAAAACCTTTTTGAACTAAATTATCAATATATTCGACCATATGATTGATATAATCAGTAGCTTTTGGCATTAAATCTGGAGTCTTAACATTTAACTTAGGAAACAACTTTTTTGTTTCAATAATGAAATGGTTAGCAATTTCTTTTTCGGTTTTTCCTTCATCAATAGCTCGGTTAATTATCTTGTCATCGATATCAGTAATATTAGTGGCATAAGTTACTTTATATCCAATTGCTTCAAGATATCGTTTCAGCATATCAAAAAAGATAATTGGCCTAGCGTTTCCAATATGAATATGATCATAAACTGTTGGACCACAAACATACATTAAAACATTTGGATAATTATTCGGAACGAATTTTTCGATTTTATTTGATTTTGAGTTAAAAATATGTAGCATTAAAATCACCCGTATACTATTATATTATAAAATATTATGGTATAAATAACAAGTTTTTACCACCTTATATTTAGATATAATCGCTTTATTTACACAATTTCAAGAAGTTTACTTCTTGATTTATATATATTTTTCTAACTTTTTACAATAAAAAAGACGAACGGTTATCGTTCGTCTTTATGTTTTATTTTAAAGTGATGTATCAATTAAACCTCTGACAAATAAGCTTGTAAAGGCGTAATCTGGTACTCTAGTTGTAAGTGTTTCATGGCCATCATCAAATAGAACACCGTTAATTTTAATCGTATATTTAGCAACTACTCCTTCAGCTTTAGCAGCACCTCTTAAGATGCCAATTAATCTATTTGGTGTTACTTTTCTAAATTGAGAGTCATTTGTAATATTAAATTCAGGAGTCATTGCTGCGATATTAGATGCAGATCCGTAAACTGTACCAGCTATACCACCTACGAAATATTCTTCAAAGTAATTAAATTCACTTGGAATTTCAAAATTAATTGAACCTTGGTATAAGGCATTTTCAATTGTACCTACTGCACCGCCAATACCACCAATATAAATTGGTTTTACTTGTGCGTATTTTACCGATAGATGAGAGTTTCTTAATAACGGAAACTCAACTACATCATCAGTAATAGGTAAGTTTACACCATTTAATTTCATTGAAACTAATTTACCAAATGTAGGTAAGCCTTTAACTCTTAAAACTGTGCCATAAGCCCAATTTTCTGGAAGTTCACCTTCTCCGTTATATACTTCTACTCCTTCTAAAGTAGCACTTAAAACTTTAAAATAACTTCCACTTAATGTTAATTGTTGTTCAATGTTTAAAGTTTTATATGAAACTTGAACGTAAATTTTTTCTAGTGTTGGATCAATTACTAAAGTTTTATCAACTACATCAGCGGTTTTGTCAATACCATTTAATAATACTTTATCGATAGCTTCAGATGAAGAATAGTTAAAGTTAATTGAAACTTCATCAGTTTTATCAACTAATACGAATTTTGATGAAGAAACACCACCCGGTATACTTTGTGCATTAATTACGAAGCGTTCTCCTTCTACTTGAACTACTTTCTTTGTTGAATCATAATCTTTTAATTTAATTATAACATTAGCGCTACTTACTACTTCACTAACTTTACCGCTACCTTCACCAACGATAGTACCAATATATGTTTGGTAAATATTTTGTGGGTTTGATACGTGTTCGGTAACTAATACATTAAAATTACCAGAAGCGTAGTTTACTCTTTGGATTTTGCCAGTTGAGTAGTTTTTACCAACTACCCCACCGATTTGTGATTCATAAACGTTATTAAAATCGACATTAAAGTTAACATTATCGAGAGTAATATCTTCAATTGTTCCTTTATTTGAACCAGTAACTAATCCAAAATATCTAATGCCGTATGTTTCAGTATATAAACGAACATTAATATTTGAAAAAGTAACATTTTGAACTTTAGTATTAGCTCCTAATTCTTTAGCGATTAAACCTACATATAGTGATACTGATTTTCTATTTTCAATATTAACATAGTTATCATATGTAACATCTTTGATTGTTAAGTTTTTAACAACCCCAGTTCCTTGAGACATATAACCGAAAATTCCGTTATAATTTTCATATGGAAGGGTAAAGTTCATAAGAGCGTGTCCATCTCCGTCAAATTGGCCTCTTAAGCCATTTTTAAATGGCTCTGGGATTTGCTCACCATTAAAATCAATTGATGTTGCAAGTTTGTAGTAAGCGTCAACGTTACTAATATTTTTGAAATCTTGAACTGATGAAATCAAAATTGGATCTGATTCGCTACCACCTTCAAGTAATGTTTTTACATCTTTTTTAATTAGTTCAACTTTCTTTTGACTAATACTTGCAGTAACTACTAATTCATAATTAGTATTTACTTGAAGTGAAGTAAATTGCACCCAATAATTAGAGCTTGCATTTTTTGATGGTTGACGAGTCGCAACTCGGTTACCATTTTTAAAAATTGAAACTTCTAAACTATTATCAGCAATTTTAATTTCATCAGTCTCTCCATTAATTTTAAATTCAAATTCGATTTGTTCCCATTTGACGCGTGTTTCCACTTCTTCAAGGGTAACATTGTGTTCGACATCTTTTTTACAAGATGCTAGACCAAATACTAGCAATAATGTAAACGCGATTAAGATAATTCTTTGTTTCATTTTATTTCTCCTCTAGCTGGCTTAATGTGTGTTTTAGCCTTGAAATAATAGTAGGTTTTTCAAGTAAATAAATAGCGTGTGGTAAACTTGGCCCGTGCATTTGCGCAGTAGTCGCAATTCTAATTGGCATAAATAAGTTTTTACCTTTAATACTTAAATCTTTTCCTACTTTTTTAACTAACTCTTGAATTGCATCAGGAGTAAAGTCAATATCATTTATTTCTTTTAAAAATGTTTCAATTAATACTTTTGAATTAGTTTCTTTTAAGAAAGTTAATTCTTCTTCGCCTAATTTGAATGGTTTGTTGAAAAACTCTTCGTATAATTCAACAATTTCAGCACCATAGCTAACACGATCATGGAATAGATCAGTTAAGTCTCTTAACCATTCATCATTTTTAATTTTAACGTTAGCTCTTTCTAAGTAAGGACGACATAATTCCATAAAAGATTCTGAGTCCATATTTTTAATATGACGTGAGTTAATGTAAGATAATTTATTTTTATCAAACATTGATGGCGCTTTAGAAAGTCTTGATTCATCAAATAAATTAATAATATTATCTTTTAAGAAGATTTCTTCTTCCCCACCTGGTGACCAGCCAAGTAATGCAATAAAGTTTAACATTGCTTCTGGAAGATAACCTAAATCAGCGTATTGTGATAAAAATTGCATAACTGTAACATCTCGTTTAGAAAGCTTTTTCTTTTCTTCGTTAACGATGATTGTCATATGTCCAAAAGTTGGTACATCCCAACCAAATGCTTGGTAAACCATGATTTGTTTAGGGGTATTAGTAATATGTTCTTCACCACGTAACACGTGAGTAATTTTCATGAAATGATCATCAATTACAACCGCAAAGTTATATGTTGGAATTCCGTTATCTTTAACTAAAATCCAATCTTCAACTTCACTAGATTCAAATTTTAATTCGCCTCTAACCATATCATTAAAAGTATAAGTTATGCCTTCTGGTACTCTCATTCTTATCGCCGGAGTATCACTACCTTCGCGGTAATCATGATAAGCTAATCCCATTTCAATTAGTTTGTTAGCATACTCATTATATAAGTCTAATCTTTGAAGTTGAAAATATGGGCCGTATGGACCACCAATATCTGGTCCTTCATCCCAGTCTACTCCCAACCATGATAAATATTTTAATTGAGATTCAACGCCACCTTTGACATTTCTTGCTACATCGGTATCTTCAATTCTAATTATAAATTTCCCGTTATGATGACGAGCAAAAAAATAATTAAATAATGCTGTACGAGCATTACCGATATGTAATTCTCCTGTTGGACTTGGTGCGTATCTTACTCTTACTTCTTTCATAATTTCAACTCCTCGCATACTCATATATTATATAATAATATAAATGCTTTTACAAACAAATAAAATCTAGAAATCTTTTTAAAAATAACTTTAATTATAAAGTTAAGATAATTAATTTTGGTTTTTTAGTTAACTTTTGTCAATTAAAATTAAAAGGGCAACGGCTTTACAAAGCCTTGCCCTTTTATTATAGTTTAATGTTAATCGCTATTAAAATTTCTTCATCGTTATGATAACTTCAGTTGTTTTATCATCGATAATAACGTGAGTATAAAAGTCAATTACATAGCCAACTACCCCTGGGTCAGGTACTTGCACGTACCGACCAATGTATCCATGAACTAAAGTAGTATGTTCATTATCTTTCTTCGTTTCAATCTTATAATTTATCGTTCCAACAAATGAAGTAGTAACTGTATCAACTACTACTTGTGATGTATAAATTGTATCAACTAAATATGATCATCAGCAAAGAAAGCTGGATCCCATGGTTGAGTTGATACTTTATAACCACTGTTTGGTGTAATTGTTGGTGGAGTTACTGTTGGTTGGTTTTCATCATTAAGTGGGTGATTTTTAATAACTTCAAATTCTACTGGGTCACTAGTTAGAGCATTTGGACCTGGATTAAAGGTAATTGTCACCCATTGTGATGTGTCTTTAGCGTAATAAATAGTAATTTCATTTGTCTCATTACCAACTACTGGATGAATTTCCATAGTATTTTGTTGTCCTGGAATTAAAACATATCCAGGAATAACTGGATGAGTTATAATTAATGTACCTAAAACATGTTCACCTAAAAGAGGTGCACGCAGAGTTGTAGTTGTATTAATTAAGGCGTAATTGATAGTGTATGTGAAAGTTAATTGCTCATGCTTAGCAATGTATGTCGTATTTGAATTTAAAATTTCTGATTGGTTAACTGCTGGTTCCCAGCAAACAAATTGATAACCTGCATTTGGAGTAACATTTGGAAGTGTAATTTTGTGCTCTCCAAAAGTTAGCCCTTTTTCTACTTTAAAAATAAGCTTGTCCGTACTTGTACCATTAGTTCCTACATCAAAGGTAATGGTAATATCACGAATTTCAGATTCCTTTAAAGACGCAAAAAGCTTATCCGCACTCCTTAAATTATCATCAGATACCGGAGTATTAAAGCTCATATCAATGAAAATATTATATTTTTTCAAAACTGGATAGTTATCCAAGTCGTCGATTTTTCTTAGACTATCACGGTGTATATTGTCAATTATATTAAGTTGTTCATCATAAATCGGAATAAAATCAGCGTAGTCAACGATAACTACATATTCCCGATCGAATCCGATATATGGACTGTAAATTAGCAAGAAATTAGTTTCTCTTTGTCTTAAGTTAATTATTAAATCGTGTAATCTTTCTCCTTTAGACATTGATAAAAATTTCTCAAACGTCCCTAAGCGACGTTCTAAATATTCTTCTAAATTAAACTCTTCATCGCTATCTGGGTGAATAGTGATGATTTGTTCTTTACGATTAACTTCTACTTGTTTGTCTACAGAAATAAAATTTCCAAAGTACATAATCGTAAAAAGTGCAGCTAAAACAGCTACGATTAATGCTAGCCCTGCAACAAGTTTTTTTGATAAGTTAGACATACTATCATTATCTTTCCCGTTTTTTTCAAGGAAACTTATATTTCTTTACAAGAAAATTATAAAGCGCTATCATTTTCGTTCCTTAAAATAACATATTTGGTTTATTAAAAGCTTTTAATTTTATTTTGAAATCATAAAAAAAAAGAGCCTTGCAAGGCTCTTTCTTACATATTATAATTACGTGAAAAGTTCTGGGTATTGATCTTTTACTAATACGACAATAGTCTTAGTCTTCATTTCAACCTCAAATGTAAAAATGCAGACATAATTTTCTTCAAAATCTTCAAGCATATAGCTAAAAGTTGTGTAAGTTACAGACGCTAAATTAGTGGTACTAAATAAGTGAGTACCATCTGCATAATAAAATTTGTAGTCATCTTCACTTTTAGCTAAATAGATTCCTCTATATCTATCATAGAGTGTAACTTCGCCTAAAATTTCATGTAAGTTTCCGTCATATCGATAAAACTGAGTGCCTCTTTTTAAAATAATCGTTTTTACACCACCGGAGAGAATTCCCATAAATTCATATTCTCCTGGAACTACTCTTGTGCTATCACTTAATTTATAAATATATGCTTTTTGAGTATTTGAATTAACAAGTACTGCTGTTTCATTATCATATACATGTAAGTTATAAATATTAGAATCATATAAAAGAGCGTTAATAACTTTATTCTTATCATTAACTAAGAACGCTCCTACATTATTTTCAAATATATAGTTTCTTGTTCCCTCAATGTATTCAATATTAAAATTAGAAATATCAAAATCAAAATTGAATTCTTTAATTTCTAAATTATTAGTAAGTGATCCCATTCTTGTAACATCGGTAATAGTTTTAGTTCTAGAATCAATTGATCTAAACGAAGCAAGTGTATCAATTCCTATTTTGTAGAAATTACTTTTTTGAATAATATTATCAATATATATTGGTAATTCAACTTGTCTGATATTTTTATCTTCTACATTATATAAATAATAGAAAATGTCATAATATTTTCCGCCTTGTTTAAAATCATATTCTTCTTTTTCAATATCTAGAATTTCTCTTAAATGTAGAGTTAAGATATTACCATTACCTAATACAAAAAAATCTTCCATTAATGGTTCAAAATAATAACGTGCATAATATTTTCCGTCTTTGAAAATATCAATACCTGTAGCATCATTGTCATAAGAATAACCATTAATTAAATTTACATTATCAGGAACTGCAAGTGGATCAAAACTGTCGTCGTCTGTAGGTTCAACTGGTTTAAAATTTCTAAAGGTCTTAGTATCTGTTAACTCCCAAACACCATTAACTAATTCAAATTTTTCAATATAATCATTATAAAAATTAACAGTTATTTTTGGATCTTTAACATATGTATATAAACCTTCTGTTGTTAGTAAACTATAAACCCTAAATTCATTTGGATCTTCTGCTAAAACATATTGTCTGTTACCTAAAGATACCGTTGCTTGAGATGGGTTATTGATATAGAAAAACTTTTTATTTAAAATGCTATAAACTACAGAATTTGGATAAACAATAGCTAAAGCGTTGTATTCAACAATAGCACCATCTTCAATATCAACATTATTCATAGACATGGTTCTTCAAGTTTGAAAAGTTTCCCAAAATTGCCCTGTAAAGGCATCCTTTAGATATAATTCTGGATAAGAGGCGTTCGCCCCATCCTTAATAATTTCCCCTTTTTTATCTGTACAACCGCCAAGTAGTAGGGAACCAAGAATTATTACAAATATAATTATTTTTTTCATCGTATTTCACTCCCTTCTATCGATGATATTAAAAGTTTACTACTTTATAATTAAAACTTCAATATCTTTTTAAAAATATTATAAAAAAGAGCCCCATAAGGGCTCTTCTGAAAACAAATTATCTCTTAGAAAATTGAGGTGCGCGTCTAGCTTTACGTAAACCGTATTTTTTACGTTCTTTCTTGCGTGGATCACGAGTAATCATGCCGGCAGGTTTTAAAAGTTTTCTTAATTCTGGATCAACTTCAAGTAATGCTCTAGTAATACCTAAGCGGATTGCTCCAGCTTGACCAGTAATTCCTCCACCATTTACGTTTACTGTGATGTCGTATTTACCAACTGATTCAGTTAATTCAAGTGGTTGTAATACGTCTAAACGAGTTGCTGCTGATGGAATATAATCTTCAAATTCACGACCGTTAATTTCAAATTTTCCAGATCCTAAAGTTAAAATAACTCTTGCAACTGAACTTTTTCTACGGCCTGTACCGAAATATTGAACTTTACTCATCTGTTATACCTCCAAAACTTCTGGTTTTTGAGCTTCATGTTTGTGGTCTGGACCAGCATAAACAAAAAGCTTGCGATACATATCTGCGCCTAATCTAGTCTTAGGTAGCATTCCTTTAACAGCTTGTTCAACCATTCTAGTTGGATGCTTTGCCATAACGTCTTCTGCGCTTGTCGCTTTTAACCCACCTGGGTATTTGCTGTGACGATAATACATCTTATCTGTCCATTTTTTCCCAGTTAATACGATTTTTTCTGCGTTAACGATAATAACATAATCACCACAGTCTACATGAGGAGTGTAGATAGGTTTATGTTTACCTTTTAATACAGACGCAACTTCTGTAGCTAAACGACCTAAAGTTTTACCTTCAGCATCTACTACATACCATTTTCTTTCAATTGTTTCTTTTTTTGCTTGAAATGTTTTCATAAAATTTCTCCTATCCTTTATATTTATAAAGGGCTAAGTGGATAAAACGTACCGAATAATATAATACTATAAACACTTTTTTTAGTCAAATAAAATCACTTAATTAATTTATTAATTTATTAATTAATAATTAGTAAGGTAAAATTTACAGTTTTTCGCTTTGACTTACCTATAACAATGATTTATAATTGTATTAACCGAAGGAGGGATAATTATGAAAAGGATATTATCTTTATTATTAATACTTATCTTTTTACCACTTCTAGCGTCATGTGATAAAGAAGAAATAAAAGATATTGAAGTTGTTGAGGTTAACACTATGTTAGCAGAAGCAAAGACTAACACAGTAGAAAATAGTGTTGAGGTTATTAGTTTTGAAGCATCATTTGATGTAAAATTCGACCAAAAAGTTACTTCTGCAGAAAAGAACACAGAAGTTAAATATACTTTCAAAGGAAAAGTAAATGCTGTTTTAGATTATGAAAACTTTGAAGCTCATCTTGGTATGAAATTCGATTATACTATTCAAATGGTTGAATTAGGATTAACTACAACAGGTAATGTTGAATTGAATGGTTATGTTGATGATACTTATGTTTATCTAGATGTTAATATCAGTGCGTCAGGTTCTAAGACTACACTTCAAAACAAATTTAAACATGGAATTCCAGTTGATCAATTTAAAGAACAAGTCTTACTTTCATTAACTCAAATGGATTCATCTCAAGCACTACAACCAGGCGATGATTTCAAGATGTACAAAGTTGGTAACAAGTTTGAATTTGTTCAAGAAGTTGACTTAGCTAAGCAAAATTCAACTAATCAGGGTGTACCTCTTCCAGATGCAGTTGGAATGGGATTACCACTAGATGGTTACACTATAGATGAAGGTAGCATGGTTAAATTAAGCGTGCTATTTGGTGAAGTGTTCGAGGCGTTTGACTTTGAATTTAAAGTGAAAGGATCTAGCGAACAAAAATATTTCGAAGGAT
>DUQW01000072.1 GCA_012837585.1 Acholeplasmataceae bacterium | reverse complement strand
CAAAAATCCTAGATCCTGAAAAAACATCTTTTAAACGTATCATTAACAATAATCTTCATCCAAACCATATTTTATTTAAGGTTAATAAGGACGGAGAAAGAATTGCTAAATATGAATTTAATAGTGTAGGTGGCGGTGATATTGAAGAAATCGGTGATAAACCTGTTGTTCAAAAAATCATTTATCCGCATACTACCTTTAATGAAATTAGAGATTATTGTAAGGCTAACAACCTTACTTTATATGAATATATTATCAAACATGAAGATAAAGATTTATTACCATATTTAGATAAAGTTTATGATGCAATGGTAGCTGCTATTCATCGCGGACTAGAAACAAAAGGCGTTCTTCCAGGACCACTTGGAGTAAAAAGAAGGGCACCATTACTTGTTAATCCGCGTATGAAAAATGAACCTGATGAAATAAAAGAAAACCGCTTAGTTAGCGCTTATGCTTTTGCGGTCAATGAAGAAAATGCTGCAGGCGGCGTTATTGTTACTGCACCAACTTGTGGTGCATGCGGAGTACTTCCGGCAGTTTTATATTATATACATCATAAATATTCTTTTATGACTCGCGCTAGAGTTTTGGAAGGATTAGCGGTAGCCGGGTTAATCGGTTTAATAATTAGAACAAACGCCACAATTAGTGGCGCTGTTGGTGGCTGTCAAGCTGAAGTCGGAAGCGCAACCGCGATGGCTGCGGCAGCTCACGCTGCAATGTTTAGACTTCCAATTGATCAAATTGAAAATGCTGCAGAAATTGCACTTGAACATAGTTTAGGATTAACTTGTGATCCGGTTGACGGTTATGTTCAAATTCCGTGTATTGAAAGAAATGCGGTTGCGGCATTAAGAGCGATTAATGCTTGCGGACTTGCAATAGTTTTATCTGAATCAAGTAAAATTACTTTTGATACAGTTGTTAAGACGATGTATCAAACTGGACTTGATATGGATATTAAATATAAAGAAACCGCACGAGGCGGTTTAGCATATTTTTATCGTAAAAAAGAAGATTAACCTTTGAAAAAGTAGTTATGTCTTTTTTCAAAACCAATTGAGGTTTTTTCACCATGTCCTGGATAAACAATTGTGTTGTTAGGGAGTTCATATAACTTCCTAACACTTTTTTCTAGTGTATTATAATCACCAAAAGGAAAATCGGTTCTTCCGATACTAAAATTAAATAATGTGTCACCAACAAATATATAATCATCAACTAAAAGTGACATTCCGCCAGCTGAATGACCTGGTGTAAAAATAATTTTAAACTCTAATTCGTTTAGAAAAATAGACTTTTCAGTAGTAATGGCTTCATCAAAGTGAATTTTTTGGCCAGTAAGATTATAATCGTTTTTCTCTAGCCAAATATTATCTTTTTCGTGTACTAAAACAATAGCATTTGGATATAATTTTTTAAGTTGATTAACGCCGCCAACATGGTCAAAGTGACCATGAGTGATAAATATATATTTTAAATTTAAATTTTCATCTTTAATAAAGTTTAATAATTCCTCGCTCTCATATCCAGGATCAACAATGATTGCTTCATTTTTATGAGAAATTAAATAGCAGTTTGTTTCATAGTTTCCAAGAATAAATCTTTTGATTTGCATAATATTTCACCCCTTTACTTCATTTTATCATACGTACATACTATTAGAATTGACAAATAATAGAAAAGTTGGTAAAATTATGTGTAGTTTTAAGGAGGTAGAAAAATTATGCAATGGGTTGACTATATTATTTTAGTTGCAGCTATTTTATTAACAGCAGTAGTGTTAATGCAAAATGCTCAAGATGATATTCAAGATGCATTTAGCGGCGCTAAATCAGAACTGTTCAAAAACCAAAAAGCTAGAGGCTTTGAGCGTGTTTTAAATATCTCAGCATTTGTTTTATCAGCAATATTTATTATTGGCACAATTGTATCAAGAGCGTTAATTAAATAATTGCTTACAGATAAACATATTTTAAATTGCGGAAGGAGGGCTGAAGATGAGCAAAACTGTTGTTCGTGAAAAAGAAACATTAGAAGATGCACTGCGTCGTTTTAAGCGTGACGTTTCTAAATCAGGTACCCTTGCTGAAGCACGTAAACGTGAATATTACGTGAAACCAAGTGTTGATCGTAAAATGAAGCAAAAGGCAAATCGCCAAAGATCAAGAAAAGTTCAAGGAAGATAATCAAAATAATAAAATTACTAAAAAGAAATGGCCAGCCATTTCTTTTTTTACATCTACAGATATATTTCGGTAATTTGAACGTACAACTTGGGAATTAGTTGATGGATGGCCAGTTATCTTATAGTTAAAACCATACATCACTTACCTAGTTAAATAAATAACTTAAAGAGGCGATAGAATCTTGATTTTATCTCCTTTTTTAAATTTATCTTGACAAATAAATAAAATTCTTATAATATTAAAAAATACTATTAAAGTATTTTATTAATAAACATGGTATAATTAGATAGAATATGGGGGAATTTAATTTGACATTAAAAACAAAAATAACAAGTGCTAATGCCATTTCTAATTTAGTTGGAGTAAACGATCGTAATTTATTAATTTTTAAACAACAACTAGGAGTAAGTGTTTCTATTTTCGGTGATGAAATAGTAACTGATGCCAGTAATGAAATGATTCCACTTTTGGAATCAATTTTTGAAGTATTAGTTAAAATTTGCGAAAGTAAAGTCGCACTTCAAGAACGCGATATTATTTACGTAATTAATCTTGCGCAAAATCAAAAACTTGATGGACTTTACGATTTATACAAACACCGTAAAAAAATCTTAGTAAATAATTATGGTAAGGCGGTTTATCCAAAAACATTTAATCAAGTTAGATATTTAGAGGCAATTGATAATAAAGCACTAGTTTTTGGAGTTGGTCCAGCTGGCACCGGTAAAACTTATTTAGCGGTTGCTTATGCGGTAAAAGAATTAAAAAAAGGTTCAATTAAAAAAATAGTTTTAACTAGACCTGTTGTTGAAGCTGGTGAATCACTTGGGTTTTTACCAGGTGATTTAAAGGAAAAAGTTGATCCTTATTTAATCCCTTTATATGATGCATTATATGAAATGCTAGGGTTAGAGACAACTCAATCATTAATTGAAAAGGGCGTAATTGAAATTGCACCACTTGCCTATATGAGAGGAAGAACCTTAGAAAATTCATTCATTATTTTAGATGAAGCCCAAAACACAACTACTAGTCAGATGAAAATGTTTTTAACTAGACTAGGTTTTGGTTCTAAGATGATTGTGACGGGTGACCCGTCACAAACCGACTTAAGATCAAATATTAAATCAGGCTTAAATGAAGCTTTAAGAATTTTAAGGGGAATTGAAGATATAAAAATCATTAATTTTGAAAGAATTGATGTAATTAGACATCCACTTGTACAAAGCATTTTGGAAAGGTACGAATCTAATGAAAATTAATATTTTTAATCAAACGGAAGAAAATATTACAAACTACGAAAAAGTTTTAAAGAAAATTTTCAAAAAACTTAAAGACAAAAAAAACATCAATATTATTTTAACGACCGATGAAAAAATTAAAAGGCTGAATAAAGAGTTTCGTAATATTGATAAAAAAACCGATGTTTTAAGTTTTATAAATGATGAGGATCCAAAATCAAATGGTGATATTTTTATTTCACTTGAAACGATGTGGCAACAAGCAAAAGAATACGGCCACGGATGTGACCGTGAAATTGGGTTTCTTGCAGTACACGGATATCTTCATTTAAAAGGTTATGACCATGAAACAAAGGAAGAAGAGCGTGAGATGAACGAACTTACCGAAATCATCTTAAAAGAAGCTAAGTTAGAAAGGAAATAGTATGGAAAAAGGAATTAAAGAAGCGATTAAGGCGCGCCAAAAATCATATTCGCCTTATTCAAAATTTAAAGTGGGAGCCGCTATTGAATTAAAAGATGGCACTTTTATTCATGGGGCTAATATTGAAAACTCATCATACGGAGTAACTTGCTGTGCAGAAAGAAACGCGTTATTTTCATTAATTAGCCAAGGCTATCATAAAGAAGATATCGTAGCTTTATATGTAACTGGTGATACACCAGGGCCAATTTCACCATGCGGAGCTTGTCGTCAAGTTATGGTTGAATTAGTTCCAAAAAACGCTAAGATTGTTTTATCAAACATTAAAGGTGATTTTGAAGAAACAACTTTAAAAAAACTACTACCATACGCATTTGAAGAATTTGAAGGTGACAATGATTAAATCTGGATTTGTTGCTATTATTGGCAAACCTAATGTTGGGAAATCTAGTTTACTTAATAAACTAATTGGTGAAAAAATCGCGATTACCTCACCAACACCAGAAACAACTAGAAGTAGAATATTAGGAGCACTTACGACAAATGAATATCAAATAATTTTTGTTGATACACCTGGTATGGGTAAAAATTTTAATTTACTTTCTAAAAAACTTACTGAAGTTTCAAAAGCTAGCATGGACGATAACGACTTAATTTATTATGTAGTTGATCGTAAATACCACGAAAGTCAAAAAGAAGTTATCGAATACTTTAAAGAGCACAATTTAAAAGTATTTTTAGTTATCAATAAAATTGATTTATTAAAAACAAAAGATATTGATGAAATTATCATATCTTTTATGAATTTATATGATTTTTCCGCTTTCGTTCCAGTTAGTTCAGTTACTGGACAAAATTTAGATAAACTAATTGAACTGACCTTAGAAGAACTTCCGGAAGACGGACTATTATTTCCGGAAAATTTCGTAAGTAACCAAACTGAGAGAATGAGAATGATGGAATTAATTAGGGAAAAAATCTTAATTCATACTAAAGAAGAAATTCCACATTCGGTTGCTGTTGTTATTGAAAATATTTTCTATAACAAAAGCTTAGACCAATATGATGTTTATGCCGATATATTAGTTGAAAAAGCTAGCCAAAAACAAATCTTAATTGGTAAAAACGGCGAAAAAATCAAAACTATCGGCACTGCCGCTAGACTTGATATTAATAAAACCTTAAACACTAAAGTTCATTTGGTTTTATGGGTTAAAGTTAAAAAAGACTGGCGCAATGACGAAAGAATGTTAACTAATTTAGGAATAGGTGAAGACTATTGATCGGTTTAATTTATAAAACTCAACCATATCAAGATACCAATAAGTTATTATATGTTTATTCTAACAGGGGAAAGATAACCTTAGTTGCTAGAGGCTCACAAAGACTATCAAGCGAGTTAAGGATGGTTAGTCAATATTTAACTTTAATTGAGTTTTATGATAACGGGAAAAATATGCAACCACTTCGTGAAGTTAAACTCTTAAATTCTTATGATTTTCTCAAAAACGACTTTTTTAAAGCGAAATATGCAGCAGTAATGTTAGAAGCGCTTGATAAAGTAAGAGACGTTAACTTAAATCATGAAGCTGTCTTAAATGAGTTAAGAATTGCATTACTTCAAGATCACTTAAAAGAAGCATCATTAAGTTTTTTAATTAAACTAATTAGTGAAGCGGGATTTAAACCTAACTTAACACCATCTGGAAATGACGTTATTGGGTTTAATATCAAAACATCATCTTTAATATACAAAGGGGATCTGCATCCACTTGATTTAGAATTACGACAAACAATTATTTTAGTTAAATTACTTAATTTAAATATCGAAAAGATTGAAGAAATCTCAAATAGTGATTATGAAATATTAAGAAAATTTATTAAAAAATATTACGATTATCATATTAATGTTAATCTGAAAAATATCTAGGAGGACTATATATGTTTACAGTTGAAGAACTAGTGCAATTTGCTAAAACTACCGGCTATATCTATCAAGGAAGTGAAATTTATGGTGGATTAGCTAACACTTGGGATTACGGCCCACTTGGTAGTTTACTTAAATTAAATATTAAAAAAGCGTGGCGTCAAAAATTTATTCAAGAAAGAATTGATAATGTTTTATTAGACGGGCCAATCTTATTAAATACTAAAGTATGGGAAGCTTCAGGACACGTTGCCGGTTTTAGTGACCCATTAATTGAATGTAAGAAGTGTAATCAAAGATTCCGCGTTGATAAATTAATTCATGACTTTGATGGAACTGATTCTGATGGTTGGTCACTTGAAAAGTTTGAAAAGTATATAAACGAACATAAAGTTAAATGTCCAAGCTGCGGCGCGTTTGAATGGAATGAAATTAGAGCGTTCCATTTAATGTTTCAAACATATCAAGGAGCAGTTTTAGATAAAGCTAGCCAAGTTTATTTAAGACCAGAAAACGCGCAAAACGTTTTCGTTTCTTATAAAAACGTCTTACGTTCATCAAGAAAGAAAATTCCTTTTGGAATCGCTCATATTGGTAAAGCTTTTAGAAATGAAATTACACCAGGTAACTTTATTTTTAGAACTAGAGAATTTGAGCAAATGGAATTAGAGTTTTTCGTTAAGCCAGGAACTGAAATTAAGTGGTTTGAATACTGGAAACAATTTGCGATGGACTGGTTAATTTCATTAGGATTATCTAAAGATAATTTACGCTTTGATGATCATAAACCAGAATCACTATCTCATTACTCAAATGCGACTACTGATATCCAATTTCGTTACCCATGGGGCTTTGATGAACTTTGGGGGATTGCATCACGAACAGATTTTGACTTAACTCAACACCAAAATCACTCAGGAGAATCAATGGAATATTTAGATCCTGAAACTAATGAAAGATATATTCCTTATTGTGTTGAACCATCAGTTGGAGTTGAAAGATTAGTATTTGCCTTCTTAGCACAAGCTTTAACTACTGAAACATTAGAAGATGGTACGACAAGAGATGTTTTAAAAATCCATCCTGCTTTAGCACCATATAAAGTAGCAGTATTACCGTTATCACGCCGTGATTTATCAGAAAAATCGCAAGAAGTTTATCATGAACTTTCAAAACATTTTGATGCAGTCTATGATGAAACTCAAAATATTGGTCGTAGATATCGTCGTCAAGACCAAATAGGGACACCGTTTGCGGTAACTATTGACTATGATACTTTAAAAGACAATACAGTAACTGTAAGAGAACGTGATTCAATGGAACAAGTTCGCTTACCAATTTCCGAAGTAGCAAAATATATTGAAGAAAGAATTAAATTTTAAAAAGGGGCGTTATTTATTAGCAAAAGTGTTTTTGAACAAATTAATGACCAAACTAATATTGTCGAATTAGTTTCTGAGTTTATTAGTTTAGAGAAAAAAGGCAAAAACTTTTTTGGTTTGTGCCCTTTTCATGATGATACCAATCCTTCATTTTCAGTTTCACCAGAAAAGAATATCGCTTTTTGCATGACTTGTAAAACTGGAGGAAATCCAATTAATTTTTATCGTCAAATTAAAAATATTTCATATATCGAAGCCGCTAAAGAATTAGGTGCGCGCCTTGGAATTAAAGTTGAAGATCAAAAAAGATCTTCAAGATATGATTTGGAATATGAAATTATGAATAAAGCGAACGACTTTTTCAAATTTACACTCCATAATACAACTGAAGGCTTAAAAGCCAAAGAATATTTAATTAAGCGCGGTTTAACCGAAGAATCAATTAATCATTTTGAGATAGGACTAGCTAATAACGATTATCAAAGTTTATCAAAAATGTTAGTTGATCAAGCTTATGAACCAAATTTACTAATGACTTTAGGCTTATCATCTCGATCTGAGAAAAATAATGAGTTATATGATATCTTTAATAACCGTATTACTTTTCCAATTAAAGATAATACATTAAATGTTATTGGCTTTAGTGGACGCTCAGTCGACCCTAAAGACAATATTAAATATATGAACTCACAAGAAACACCACTTTTTAGAAAAAGTGATGTTATCTATAACTTATATGACGCTCAAGATGAAATTAAAAAACTAGATGAAGTTTTATTATTTGAAGGATTCTTTGACGTTATTAGTGCTCACCAAATTGGCTATAAACACGGGGTCGCAACTATGGGAACGGCACTTACTGAATCGCAAGCAAAACTACTTCGAAGACACGCTAAAAGAGTAGTAGTAATTTATGATGGAGATAATGCTGGAATTAATGCAACTCATGAAGCCATTCCAAAACTAAAAAGAGCAAGACTAGACGTTGATATTTTGCGTCTACCTAACGGAATGGACCCAGATGATTACATTAAGAAAAATAAATTTGAGGGTTTCAAAAAATTCTTTGAAACAAATAAAAAAGATAGTTACCGTTATTATTATGAAAACTTATTATTAAGATTAGACCCAAATAACGCTAACTCAGTTCAAGCGTTTGTCCGTGATGTTAATTTATTATTTCAAGATGCATCAGCGGTCGTTATGCAAATGTTTGAACCAGAAATTAGTAAAAAGTTAGGTTTTGATTTCAAATTTTCTAAAGTTGATATTCCTTCTAAGCCGCTGCCAGAGGCTAAAAAAACAGAAAGAAAACAAGTATTAAATAAATATATCAACGCTGAAAATGATTTAATCTTTGAATTATTAAAACGAAAAAAACACTTAGATTTAATTAAAGATTCATTAATTCCTAATACTTATGTATTACTTGAAAATTACCAAGTATTAGAACGCTTAGTTAGTTTTTATGAAACAAGAGAGTTTTTAATCTTATCAGATTTCATGGATCGTTTACCAAATAATTTACGTGAACATCTAGAAAAGAATATGAAAACTAACTTTAACTGGCAAAATGGAATTACACTTGAAAGTGATACTATTAAAAATCATCTAGGAGTAGTTCATAGTTATTCAAATGAACGTGAGCTTGATGCTCTTTATGAGCAAATGGATCCAGATAATCCGCAAGAAAGTCTAGAGATTTTAAACCAAATAAACAAGTTAAAACAAAAAATGAAGACAAATAAAAGGAGAGATAAATAATGGAATTATACGCTAAGACAGTTCAAGAATTAGTAGAAAAAGCTGGTGAAGATAAAATTTTATTTTACGATGATATTTATCCGTATTATACCGAAGAAGATTTAGAATTTAATAAAATTTTAAAAGACTTAGAAAAAGCTGGAATTGAAGTTTATGAAACTGAAGAGGAATACGATGAAATCGTATTAAGTCAAACTCAATTTCTTGATTTAGTAGTCGGAGATAAAGAACCAGATGAATTAGATTTATCAAAATTAGAAGTAGAAGAAATTGAAGAAGAAGTACTAGGTCAAATTATGTCAACTTATACAGCAAGAGTTGATGACCCAGTCAAAATGTATTTAAAAGATATTGGCCAAATTCCATTACTTACTGCCGATGAAGAAGTTGAGCTAGCCAAAAAAATCTCTTTTGGTCGTGAAGCTAAAGAACAACTCGAATATATGCGTCAAGAAGGTGCGTTATCACCAAGTGATGAATTAGAACTTCAAAGAGTAATTGATGAAGCAGAATATGCTAAACATAAATTAGTTGAAGCTAACTACCGTTTAGTAGTTCATATGGCTAAAAAGTTTGATAAAGGTTCAGTTCAATTTATGGACTTAATCCAAGAAGGTAACTTAGGATTAATGAGGGCTGCCGATAAATTTGAATATGAAAGAGGATTTAAATTTTCTACATATGCAACTTGGTGGATTCGTCAAGGAATTGCTAGATCAATTGCTGATACAGGAAGAACAATTCGTATTCCAGTTCATATGAATGAAACGATTAATAAAATGGGCCGTATTCAACGCCAATTAACTCAAGAATTAGGTAGGGAACCATTAGATGAAGAAATTGGAAAAGAAATGGGAATTACCGCTGATAAGGTTCAATATATTAAACGTATTTCAAGAGAACCAATGTCACTTGAAAACCCAGTAGGTGAAGAAGAAGATTCATCACTAGCAGACTTTATTTCAGATCCAAACGCAATAACTCCAGAAGATCATATGATTGATGAAGCTTTAATTACGGCACTTAATGAAGCGTTAGAAACTTTAACTGACCGTGAAGAAAAAGTATTAAGAATGCGTTACGGATTACTTGATGGTAGAAACTATACTCTAGAAGAAGTAGGAAAAGAGTTTGGTGTTACAAGAGAACGTATTAGACAAATTGAGTCAAAAGCACTTCGTAAACTAAGAGCTCCCTCTAGACAAAATAAATTAAAAGAAGTTTATAATAATAAACGTCGTTAATTAATGAAAAGATTAGATCTAATTGCAAGTTTATTAAAAGGTTATGATGTCGCCGTAGACATCGGCTCAGACCACGGATATGTCTTAAAATACGCACTTGATAATAATTATATCAAGCGTGGTATTGCTTCAGAGATAGCCGAAGGACCGCTTAATAATGCAAAATCAAATTTAAAAGATTATCCCGTCACTTTTTATTTAAGTGACGGTTTTGATAAAATTAACGAAAAATTTGATATTGGAATTATTAGCGGTATGGGCGTTTATACAATTATGGATATCTTATCAAAAGCGCCACAAGCTGAGTATTTATTACAACCTAATGATAAACACGAAATCTTAAGAGACTATTTAAGTAAAAATAACTTTCAAATTATTGATGAACACATCACGTTTGATAAGTTTTTTTATATAGTTATTCACGTAAAACCAGGGGTTGAAATATTATCAGAAGAAGATATTTATTTAGGACCTAAGTTAAAACATAAAAAGGAAGCACGAAAATATTATAAACTTAAACTATCACAGTTAAATGAAATTTATCAAAAGTGTGATACAAAAACAAAAGAAAAAATATCTAAATATATTAACTTACTTAAGGGGGTAATAACATGAAATCTGTATTTAGATTTTTAAAGCCATATATTTGGCCAATATTAGCTGTCGTAATATTAACCATAATTAGGGCAGTAACTGAGTTACTACTTCCTAATTTTTTATCGGATTTTATTAAATTAGGAATTGATGCAGGTGACTATAATGTGATGTGGAAATACTCGGTAATTATGCTTATAGTTATAATTATTGGAGTTTTGGTAACTATATTATCTTCATATCTTTCATCAACAATTACAACCAACTTTGGATATAATTTAAGAATTGCAGTATATGAAAAAGTATCTAAATTTTCAATTAAAGAATTAAACGATTTTACCGTTTCTTCATTAATTACAAGAAACACCCAAGATATTCAACAACTGCAAATGGCAACTAATATGTCTTTAAGAATGGTTTTATTACAACCCATCTTAGCAGTTGGGGGAATCGTGTTTGCCATTAAAACACATGCCCCGCTATCAATTATTATCGCTGTTGGAATTGTGTCACTATTAATTTTAATGGCCTCAATATTCATCATAGCTGTTCCTAAATTTAGTGTAATGCAAAAACTGCACGATAAAATGAACTTAGTAACAAGAGAAACACTAAGTGGGGTTAAAGTAGTAAGAGCTTTTGATGGTGATGCGTTACAAGAAGAGAAATTTGATGAAGTTAACAAAAAATCTTACAAAACTGGTCATTTTATTAACGTAATTATTGGCTTATCTGGTCCGTTTATGACAGTTATTTTAGGATTAGTTGGCGTCTTTATTTTATACATTGGTGTTGGTAAATACTTAAATATTAACGACTTCGGTTACGAATCGTTAATTACTCTTAATATTTACGCAACCCGCGTTATTATGGCGTTTATGATGATGTCATTTATGTTTATTATGATACCAAGAGCTCTAGTTTCAGCCAAAAGGGTTGCGGAAGTATTAAATACTGAAACATCAATTAAAGATCCGGAAAACCCACTTTTAGTTGAAGCGGTTGACGGAAATTACATCACTACATTAGAAAACAATAAAATTACTTTTAATGGTTCAGTTGAATTTATTGATGTTAACTTTAAATATCCGGATGCTGAAGCTAATATATTAGAAGACATTAGTTTTAAAGTTAATCCAGGAGAAACGGTCGCTTTTATCGGTTCAACTGGTAGTGGTAAATCTACTTTGATTAACTTAATCCCACGTTTTTATGATGTTACTTCAGGTCAAATTTTAATTGACGGAGTTAATATTAAAGACTTAAAATTATTTGATTTAAGAAATTTAATAGGTTATATCCCGCAACAAGGTTTCTTATTTACTGGATCAATTAGAGATAACGTGAGATACGGACAAGATTTATCTGATGATGAAGTTTGGGAGGCATTAGATATTTCTCAAGGAAACTTTGTTAAAGAATTAGACGGCGGGTTAGATTACGAAATTAGTCAAGGTGGAAAAAACGTATCAGGTGGTCAACGTCAAAGATTATCGATTGCGAGAGCGGTAGCTAAAAAGCCGTTAATTTATATATTTGATGATTCATTTTCAGCGTTAGATTATAAAACTGATGCTCTGTTAAGAAAAAGATTAAAAGATGTTAGAGGTACTAAATTAATTGTTGCTCAAAGAGTAGCAACAGTGATGCAAGCCGATAAAATTATTGTTTTACATAAGGGCCGTATGCTTGCCATTGGCAAACATAAAGAACTTCTTAAAACATGCCATGTTTATCGTGAAATTGCAGAATCTCAACTTCAAGAGGAGGACTTATTATGAGAGGCGGACACGGAAGAAGACACGGTACACATGGTAAGTCGGTTAACTTTAAAGGCTCAATCAAAAGACTCTTTAGATATCTAAAAAATTATATTCCAGTTTTTATATTAATAGGACTTTTCTCAGTTTTTGGCGCATTAGCCTCAGCTGTAGGTCCACTTATTAGCGGACAAATCATTAACGGAATAAGAAAATCTTATGAGGCGGCAAGTGACATTCCTAATCAATTAATTGAAGTTAATGAAGTTCTTTTACTAAATAAATTTAAAGTATCATTTACTGATTCACTATTAATTCTTTCAATCATTTATTTATTATCAGGAATCTTAAACTATTTAAACGGATTCTTTATCTCAATAACTATTAGAAGAATTAACTATAAAATAAGAAAAGACTTAACCGCTAAGTTTAAAAGATTACCACTTAAGTTTTTTGATAAATACACAAGAGGAGAAGTATTATCAAGAGTTACTAATGATGTTGACTCATTAAATAGTGCACTAGAAAGTACATTATCAGAAATATTTAGAGGAATATTTACAATTGTCTTAATTACAACCATGATGTTTATGGTTAGTTGGCAACTTTCACTAATTATTTATGCAAGTATTATCTTAAGTTTAATATCATCAATGATTTTAGTTACTAAATCAAGAAAATACTTTAGACAACATTCAAAAGATGTTGGTAAGGTAAATAGCCACGTTGAAGAATATTACTCTGGACACTTGATTGTTAGCGCATTTAACCATCAAGAATCAGGGTTAGAAGAGTTTAAAGAAATAAGTGATACATTAAGAAAAAATTCTTTTAAATCACAATTCATATCAGGCATCATGTGGCCTGTTCAAATTTTCTTTTCTAACTTATCGTTTGTCTTAATAGCTTTAGTTGGTGGGATGCTTGTTATTAGTGGTCAATTTGAAGTTGGATATATCCAAACATTTGTTACTTACTCTCGTCAAATCAATCAACCAATTATGACGATTGGAAGTATTGCAAGTGTCATGCAAACGGCAGCAGCATCATCAGAAAGAATCTTTGAGTTATTAGATGCTCCCGAAGAAGAAAAAGAAAATTATCTACCATTAGAAGAAAAAACTAAAGGCCACGTTAGCTTTAAAAATGTTCACTTTTCATATGTTGAAGGAATTGAAGTAATTACTGGTTTTAGTGCTGATATTAAACCGGGACAAACGGTCGCGATTGTGGGACCAACGGGAGCTGGCAAAACAACATTAGTTAACTTACTAATGCGTTTTTACGATGTTGATTCAGGCGAAATTTTAATTGATGACAGATCAATTTATGAAATCAATCGTAATGAAGTTAGACGTCAGTTTGCCATGGTGTTGCAAGATACATGGATCTTTGAAGGTACGGTTTATGATAATATTTCTTACGGTACACCAAATGCGAAAATGGAAGATGTCGAAAGAGCAGCAAAAGAAGCTCAAATAGATCGTTACATTGAAACACTACCTGGCGGCTATAATTACATGTTGCATGAAGACGGTGAAAATATTTCACAAGGTCAAAGGCAGTTAATTACAATTGCCAGAGCAATTTTAGCTAACAGACCAATGATCATTTTAGACGAAGCAACATCTAGTGTTGATACAAGAACTGAAAAACTAATTCAAGATGCAATGGATAGACTTACTGTTGCAAGAACAAGTTTCGTTATTGCTCATCGACTTTCAACAATTAAAAACGCCGATTTAATACTTGTATTAAAAGAAGGAAATATTGTTGAACAAGGTACACACGAATCTCTACTTAAAGTAGATGGTCATTATGCTGAGTTATATTACTCACAATTTGATAATGGTGAATTAACAAACAATTAAAATTATAAATATCAATTATCACTTGTCAATTGTCTTTTCTTTTGACAAGTGATAAGATATTTTGTTATAATTTTATAAGTATGGTGCAGTAGCTCAGCTGGATAGAGCAACAGCCTTCTAAGCTGTCGGTCGCAGGTTCGAATCCTGCCTGCATCGCCATCATGGAATTAATTAATGCTACACTTCGGTGTGGCGTTTTTTT
>DUQW01000071.1 GCA_012837585.1 Acholeplasmataceae bacterium | reverse complement strand
GATACGTCAAATGTACCTCCACCAAGGTCAAAGACAAGTACTACTTGTTCTTTATCGCCCTTGTCAATACCATAAGCTAATGCGGCAGCAGTTGGTTCGTTAATAATTCTTCTAACGTTTAATCCTGCAATTGTACCAGCATCTTTAGTCGCTTGTCTTTGCGCGTCATTAAAGTACGCAGGTACTGTAATAACTGCATCAGTAACTTCAGCACCTAAATAAGCTTCTGCTGTTTGTTTTAAGTTTTGCAAAATCATTGCTGAGATTTCTTCAGGTTTATAATCTTTATTTTCCATTTTAACTTTATAATTACCTTCACCCATATGTCTTTTAATTGATTGAACAGTATTAGGGTTAGTAATTACTTGTCTTTTTGCTACTTCTCCTACTGAGATTTCGCCATTTTTAAATGCGACAACTGATGGAGTAGTTCTTCCTCCTTCAGCGTTAGGGATAACTTTAGCTTCTCCCCCGTCCATAACTGATACTACTGAGTTAGTAGTTCCTAAGTCAATACCGATAATTTTATTTGTTTTCTTTGCCATAATTATTCACTCCATTCGTTTACTTTGACCATGGCTGGTCTTAAAATTCTATCTTTATACATATACCCTTTTTGGATCTCTTCAGTGATAATATTATTTTCTACATCACTATTATTATCTTTTTCAACTGCGTGGTGTACTTTTGGATCAAATGTTTCACCTACCGCTTTAATCTCTTTTAATCCGTAAGCTTCAAGTTGATCATAAATTTGATCATTAATCATTTTAAACCCGATTAAATAATTTTTAAGCATTGGATCATCTACTTCCATACTTACAACTTTTCTTAGTTGATCAAGTGGAATTAATAAATCATGAATTAAATCCATCGCTGCGTATTTTCGATCGGTTATTCGTTCTTGATTCATACGCTTTTTAAAGTTTTCGAAATCCGCTTGATTTCTTAATAAATCATTTTTTAATGCGGCAATTTCATCTTCAAGTTCTTTAATTTTAACTTTTCTACCACCTTTTTTATACTCAACATTAATTTTCTTTTCGCCTTGTTCCTTGTGGTGAGTAATCTTTATTGTGTCATCTTCTGAAATTGTCGTATCATCTTTTTTTTCTTCTTCAATAATTATTTCTTCTTGTTTCTTTTTTTCACTCATTTATATCTACTCCCTATCGTCGTATAAATTAGAAAGATTAATGGCGATATATTCAATTAATGGAACTACTTCACTGTAGTTCATCCTCATTGGCCCAATTAATGCTAGACTACCTCTTTCCAAATCGCTAAAGCGATACGGAATTGAAATAATGGTTACATTTGATTTTGGCATAAACGTTATATCGCTTCCCAATCTAATTTGTAAGCCTGTATCCCTTGAAATTAGATTACTAATATTTGATTCATTTAGTTGAATCATTGATTCCTTTAAAGCATCAAATGATGAAAAGTAATCATCATCAAACATATTAGTGGCACCTGATAAATAAAATTCATCAGTGTGTTTAGTATCTAATAAATCAATAATAATCTTTAAGATATTTTCTTCATAATTTAAAAGTGGTCTTAGTTTTTTTGATTGATATCTTTCTACTAAAACTCTCATTACTTTAACGATACTCTTATTTTTCAATAGTTCATTAAGTTTAGTAATAAAGCTTTCTAATTCTTTAATCGTAATATCTGAAGTAATAGTTAGTTTATGATGCAAGACTGTTCCATCACCAATAACGATGATCATTACTCCTTCATCTTCTGATAAACTAAGAAATTCAATTTTCTTAATATAAGAAAAATCGTCACCAGGATTAATACTAATTGCCGTGTAGTTAGTAATCGCACTTAGTAAATCAGCCGCTTTTTGAAGTGTCTTCTTTTTAGAGAGTCGATTCTTTTGAAATAAATCATCAACTAGCGGGAATAAACTAATAACTTTTCTATCTCTTGTTAGTAAATTATCAAGATAATATCTTAATCCACGCTCAGATGGAATTCTTCCACTTGAAGTATGAGTTTTATCCAAATATCCTAATTCTTCTAATACTTGCATATCAAAACGAATTGTCGCACTTGAATAATCTAAATACGGCAG
>DUQW01000070.1 GCA_012837585.1 Acholeplasmataceae bacterium | reverse complement strand
TATATTCAGCTAGTACAAAAATATAACCATCTAATTCAGCAAGTTTTTCTTTCCATTTGGCAATACCGTTGTTTGAATCAGCTTCTCCAAAAATTGGTAAGCTAAAATCTTTTAAGTCAACAATTTCGAATTGACTTTTTGAGTATGCTTTTGACTGTTCTAATAACCAAGTTCCAACTTGGTCTGAAACACGCCCATCACGTGTTGTAGTTAATATAATTCCTATTTTCATAATAATTTCTAGTTCCTTTCTATATTATTGAATTTATTATTTGAATTACTTATAAAAATTTTAATTAATTCCATTTTACCATAATCTATTTATTATAATAATAAATTGCCTAAAATCTAAATTTCGCAACCATCATCACCACATAATTTATCATCATCAGAGGACAACTCTTCAATTTTTACATCTAACCATTTTTCTGCCCAAGCATCTAATGCTAAAAAGACATCATTAAAGTCATTACCTCGTTTTGTTAAACTATACTCAATCGTCACCGGTGAAGTCGGATAGACATCTCTAATGACAATTTCATTAGCTTCTAGGTGCTTTAAAACATCAGATAATTGACGTGGTGTAATATTTAACTCACTTACTAAATCATTAAATCTTTTAGTACCAAGCGATAATTGCCCGATTACAATAAATACCCACTTCCCACCAAATATTTCCATGATTCTTCTAACTTTATTCATACACGTTATATTAAATTCTTTTTTCATGCTATCACCCACTATACTTTCTATAGCACATAACTCTTGTATACTAATATAATATTTAATCAAAATCCCTTGCTAAAAAAATAAAAAGAACCGCTTTAGTTCTTTTTATGAAATGTATAAATTAAATATAAGAAAAATTATGGTAAACTCTTAAGAGCATCAATCGGATCTTTATATGAAGCGACTAAAGAAGGTATTAACCCGATTAATAAGGTTAAAACGATATTTCCAAGTAACAGTACTAATGCTAGAAAAGCATCGATAACAATTAATTGATTTACACGGAGTGCTGCTTCAAAGATTGAATTAAAAACAGGTAAAAGACTATAAGTAAGAATTAAGCCAAAAATTCCACTAAATAGACCAGTAATAAACGCTTCGGCATTAAAAACTCTAACAATATCCTTTCTTCTTGCGCCAATACTTCGCAAAATTCCTATTTCCGCAGTTCTCTGAATAACTGATAAATATGTTAGAATCGCCAAAAGTGAAATTGAAATAAAAAGGGCAATTGAAGCAATCAAAACGAGTACCGTTTTAATAGATGATAAAGTACCATCAACGATCCATGTTTCCGAAATGTTACTTTGTTCTAAAAAGATCCGCTGATCGCCTTCTTTATCGTTATTATACGCTTCTAAGTAATTAATAATATCTTGACGAGCTTCGCCATCAGTATGAAAAATAACTATTCTAGAAGGATCTTGGCTAGTTCCTAGTCTTCTTAACAAGGTAATTGCTTCATTTTCTGTAATTTCTTGACCAGTTAGTACAGAAACAATTGGGCTTCTTTCATCGCGATAATAGGCATCTAATTTTTCTTGTTGTTCTAATATAATCGGAGCATTTTTAGTTTCATTCAAAATGAATGTGTTAACGCCTGATGTGTACCTAATTCCTTGATATTGAGGAATTGAAGCATTTTGTTTACGCCGTAAAATTCCTACAATTTTTAAGGTAATAGTTTGCTCATCGTTATAAATATCTTCGTTACTTTTACGTAAATATAAACCACTCTCTTGGTTTTTATTATATATAATCCCACTATGCGCTAGTTTAAGATTTAGGTTTAACAATTCATCAAATGAAATTTGTTTGTTATAAGTATCAAGTTCGTTTAAATCCAAATTAAAACCTAAACGGTTCAACATTGTATCAGGTAATTGATTTCGGTCATTTACAATTAATACCGCCTCTGCAATTCTATCATCACTAACATAATTATTTGGCATTTTGCCTGCTAGAACATCAAAAATTTGACTTAGATAGTTAGCATCATCATAAGGAATTTCTCCGATATCAGCAACCGTTGAAGTACTATAGTTAACTAAATGAAGCTCTCCACCATCATCTTTTCTTAAAAATGTCGGATAATTAAGGTCATAATAATATTTGATTTCATGATATTTTTCTGAGTTAAGATCGTTCAAATAATCAAGATATTGTGGAGTAATAAAATTTACAACTTCTTCATAAATCATTGGAATTGATGTTTGTAGTGGTGTAATATAGTTTTGATTAGATGGAAAACGCTTAGGTAAAGTGGCGGCCGGTTTATCGGGGTCTGGGAAGGCTTCAATCACGGTTTTATTTCTTATTACAACCGGAGTATTAGTATTGGAAGTTAACTGAACGATTTCTACATAATTTGTAAACCCCGTTGAAATTCCGATTACTAAGGCAATCCCAATAATTCCAATCCCACCGGCAATCGTAGAAATAATAGTTTTTATGTATTTTTTTATCATGTTGAAAAAGCTCAATTTAATTGCCGTTCCAAATCCCATATAGGTTTTATCAGAAACCTTAGATTTAAAATCTAATTTTGGTTTTTCAAAATCATTATTCAAATTTTTATCTTCAATAACTTCACCATCTAAAAGTTTAATAATGCGATCACTATAAGTATTTGCTAATTCTTCATTGTGAGTTACCACTATTACAAGTTTATCAACAGATAACTCTTTTAATAAATCCATAATTTGAACACTTGTTTCAGTATCAAGGGCACCAGTTGGTTCATCAGCTAATATAATTTTAGGATCATTAACTAGCGCTCTAGCAATGGCAACTCGTTGGAGTTGCCCATTTGAAAGTTGATTTGGTTTTTTATTCATCTTATCACTAAGTCCAACCTTTTTTAACATGTCTCGAGCTTTTTGACGACGCCTAATTACACTTTCACCACTTAATGACAAAGCTAACTCAACATTACTAAGAATTGATAAGTGACTAATCAAATTATAACTTTGAAAGACAAAACCAATTTGATGATTACGATAACTATCCCAATCTTCTTCTTTATAATTCTTAGTTGATATATTTGATATTGTTAAATCGCCACTATTATATCTAGCAAGACCGCCAATTATGTTTAACAAGGTGGTTTTTCCACATCCTGATGGTCCTAAAACAGAGACAAATTGGGCATGTTCAAAAGATAGATTTATATTCTTTAAAGCACGAATATCTTCATCTCCAGTGTGGTAAACTTTTTCTATATCAGTAAGTTTTAACATAATTAATCCCTCTTTCCATCTATAAAACTGTTGTTATATAACAATTAATAACCTAACTACATTTTATCATTATTATATGATAAATACTATTTGAAATTATGAAAATGTAAATCTTAATACATTTTTCCTATTTCTACTTCTAAAATAAAAGACAACCACTTTCTAGATAAGGAAAGTGGTTGTTTAGAAGGTAGTAGTTTTAATTTTAATAAATCATTTTTTTAAATATTTTGCATCATTACTGAGAAAAATATAGTCTATTCTTTATAGGTTTTTCAATCTCTTAATTTTTAGGATTGCTTCCATTAAAAAAGTTTTCCATAATAACCCCGGCAATATTTACTTTGAAATAGTACCTCATAATTACTAATGTATTATCAATATCAGTTTCATCCATACTTCTTATTGTTAATGACCCTTCTGATTTAGTTGTTCCTAAAATAAAAAAATCTGATATTTTATCTTTTATAAACTCATCCTCACAAATCAAAACAAGATAAGTATCGTCATAAATGCGTGGATTTGTGGTTATATAATTGAAATACCTTCTATGAAATATTATTTCAGAATTTCTATCATCTAAATCATATGATTGACGATAAACGTTAAGAGTTATTCCTATTTTTTTAATGAACCAACCTTAAATTATTCTCATTTAACTTTCTCATTTTTGAATAAAATAACCGCTAATCACCTTTTGCCTTTTAAAAACCTTTTGTGTCAAGTAAAAAAGCAATTTCAACATATATCAGGGATTAAATCGACTATTGTTGTAGAGTCATCTAATCTTTCGACATATATGAGTCCGTTGATATTTTTAAAACCTATTCCGATAGACGCGCCGACTGGAAACTTTTCCAAAACTTCTAATAGTTTCCTTTTTTGAAATTCAAGAATATCTTTGTCTTTAATTGTAGGAAATATTATCTTATTTAGACATTCATCAATCGTGTATGGTGATGAGCCATCATCACTCATAATGGTTTGAGTACCTTCGGGTTTACCAAACATATTTGGTCTAACATTATACGTAACTTTAAACTTCATATCGTTTTTCTCCTTTCGAAATATTCCAAAAAGAAAAATGCCATCGTTTGATGGCATAATAATGTTGATCTATTATTGCCATCATTCAAGCTTTAGCACCTTGCCGTTAGGTAGGTTGCTGAAGGGTCATAGAGCTTGTCTCTTGCCTTCTCTTTATGGTACTTATATTATACTATATAATTAGTTATTTTTCAACTATTTTCAGGGTAAAAATACTGTAATTTCATGTTGGTAATAATATGTTTTCTATCGTTGGTACATTCAAGAATTCTGTACGAAATATATCAGCATCAGTGCGTCGACAAACTTGAACTTATCTATCCCAACAATTTTTCTTATCTTCATCTGTAATCGCTCGGATAACTTTACATGGATTACCGACTGCTACGGAATTATCTGGTATATCTTTGACTACGACACTGCCGCCTCCGATGACAACATTACTTCCAATTGTAACTCCAGGCATAACCTGAACTCCTGCTCCAATCCATACATTATCACCCACTGTAATTGGATAGGCATATTCCAATCCCCGGTTTCGACGCTCAAAATCAATCGGATGTCCTGCTGTGTGAAAACCGCAATTCGGTGCAATAAATACATTGTCTCCAAAGGTTACTTTCGCCCCATCAAGAATAACCGTGTTGTGGTTTGCAAAGAAATTCTCTCCTATTTCAATGTTGTAACCATAATCACACCAGAAAGTAGCAACAATGCGGAAAGCACCTTTTGTTTTACCAAACAATTGTGTCATAAGCTCCTGTTGTCCTTTCTCGTCTGAAGGTCGGAGTTGATTAAACTGATAGCAAAGATCTTTTGCTTTGGCTCTTTCCTCTATTAAATCTTTATCATAATTTGCATCGTACAACATTTGCTTCTGCATTTTTTCTTTCTCGGTCATTTTACTCAATCTCCATTCTTTTTAAATAATCTGTTTTGTTTCTATCGGTTATCTTTCGAATCACTTTGCACTGAATATCCGGGCTTACCGCCAATTAGCATTAATTTTATTTTTTATACTTCCTATAATCACATCTTAGTCCCTATCATCCTTTACCATTTTTGAATCAACAAATAAACCATATAATTTCTTCTTTATTTTAATTGTTGGTTCATACTTTCCATTTTCCCACCTGTTTACAGAAGAAAATGAGACATTGAGAATGGTTGCTAGTTCACTTTGAGAAACAATTAAGTGCTCGCGTAATCGCTTTATTATTATAGAATAGTTCATAGTTATTCGCCTCTATAAAAAACTAAGTTCTTTGCATTATTATATCACTATTAAAGCCAAAAAAACACCTTTTTCTGTAATAGTATAAATTGTAAGTATATCGTGTAAATAGTAATGTAATCGTTAAATTGTAGTTTAGATTTTTCTGTTTCCGCCCATTTTTAACATTTAATCGTCTAATTCTCAAGAATATAATTTTAAATTATTTCTGGCTGAAAGGACAAACCTTCCTATCTGCCAAACAAAAAAAGGCTTGATACCTTTGTATCAAACCTATTCTACTAACTTGGGGCATTAGACCTATATTGATACAAGAGAGCACCCCTACATAAAATTAGCGCACCCTTGTGTTTTTTTACGCACCCTTACCAAATTCTACGCACCCCTAAAATAATGGCTTGGTACGGCAGCATTTTAAATATTTTTCAATTTACTTATACCAAAATAGAAATTTTTAAAATATGTATATTGTTATTTATTACTAACTTAATCTAATTTCTACTTCTACATCATATGGTGGCATAAAAACAAATGTTTCATAGTCATAAATCATATTATTTATAAAACTAAATTCTTTTATAAATTCATTGTTAATATATAGTTTTGGTGTTTTTTCAATATTTGGTTTTAATACCTTAAAATTAATTAAACTGCCAAATTGATATTTTTCACTATAGTTACCAAACAATAACCCGTGTTCATCTATAATATTTATTTCATAGCCTTCTTTGTCTTTTATTAATTTATTGATTACTTCATCAGTATTTATTCCAATTTCAAAAGCCGCTAAATTTAATCCTTTAACCGCTTCTAACGCAATATTAATAAAGATATCATCTTTTATCAAATAAACCCAATTAACACTAACTCCATTAATGGTTTGATATCCCTGATTAATATAAGCTTTGTCATAGTTATATTCAAATCCCTCTTTAATTAAAAAATCAATCAAACTATAGTCTTTAGAAACATTTAAAAAACTATTTTTATATACTTTTGTAACATCACCAATTTTAATACCAAATAAAGAAATGTTTTCAACATTGTTATTGTTTGCACTGTAATAAGACATTACAGGTTCTTTACCATATTTTTCAATATTAATAAATCTATAAGTTTCACTACCATCAATAGTTGTTAAGTCGTATCCATTTTCAAAATCTACTCTGTTATAACTATCAAATGTCACTTCAGGATTTATATTATTAGCAAAAAATGAATAAGATAAACTTGTGTTTGTTTCAATAAAATGAATTGTTTCTTCTTTTTTTAATTTACAACCTGAAAGCATCAGTAAAAAGAAAAATAAAAAAATAATATTTATTTTAATTTTATACACTATTTAAGACCTCCATTTATGTTATTATATCGTGTTCTATTATACACTATTCGTATTTACTAAAAAATGTTTCATCAAATTTTTGTTATATCTTTACTAATCGCATTTAACATCTCTATAAATTACAAATCCAAACTGTTTTCATTGGTTAAAAACTCCATCAAACTCATATGCAAAATACCCTCTTCATCATAGTAACGATTTAGATAAGGATCTCTTCTTACTAATATCTTTTTAAAAGTATCATTAATATTTCTAAATGAAGCTAATTCTTGATTTAGCTTATCTTCATTTGGGATGACATATGCTGATTGAATATAATATCTTTTATCTGATTTGTTAACAATAAAGTCAACTTCTAATTGTTTTCTTATATCTTTCTTATTAACATTTTTTCTTATTTCAACAATACCAACATCAACATTTAAACCTCTCTTTACTAACTCAAGATATATTGCATTTTCCATTAAGTGGTTTTCTTCAATTTGCCTGAAATTCAATTTAGCATTTCTAAGACCTAGATCAAGAGCATAATATTTATAGTTATGTGCTAAATACTTGCGTCCTTTTATATCATAGCGTTCTACTCTTTCAAATAAAAAAGCATCAATTATATATTCCATATAATTACTTACAGTTCTATAATTAATACCTTTACCTTTATTGCTAACTAAAGTATCAGTAATTTTTTTTGCATTTGATAAAGATCCAACAGATGATGATAAAACTTTAACTATATTATCTAATTCTTCTATATACTCTATTTTATAACGCTCTTTTATATCATTGTAATAAACGTTATTAAATAGTTGGGTTAAATACTCTCTTTTCCCTTGCTCTTCTTTAAAATTAAATATTAGTGGCATTCCACCATATATTAAATAATCATTTAAAGCTTGTTCTTTATTGTCATATAAATACTCAATTTCTGAAAAAGTGAGTGGGTATACTCTAATTTCATAACCACGACCTCGAAATTCAGTAATGATATCTTTTGATAAAAATTTTGAATTACTACCAGTAACATAAACATCAACATTTTGTTGATATAATAAGCCATTTAAAACAGCCTCAAACCCAATACACTTTTGAATCTCATCGATTAAAACATAATATTTCTCATCTTGATTATTAGTTTTTTCTTTTAAATAATTAGAAAGTTTTTTTGAATCAAGATATTCAGAATATGATTCATCATCTAAGGCTATTTTAATAATATTATTTTCATTCACACCTTCATTAATAAGATGTTCATAAAATATCTCATTAAGTAAGAAAGACTTCCCACACCTTCTAACACCCGTAATTATTTTAATTAATCCATTCCATTTAGCTAAAGTAAGTCTTTTTAAGTAACTATCTCGTTTAATCATAATTTTTACTCCCTTCCATCCACCGCAATTTTTTGCCATTTTTGGCACTTTTTTGTGGTGGTTAACTTTATTTTACTAAAAAATCTATCTTTGTCAATCATTAACTATAAAAAAATGCCATTTTCGGCAATATTTTATACTGGTCTTTGTTGTTTATGTATAAAATTAAAAAGATTGTAAATCAATATTCCTTTCTGATAGTTATATTTAGTCTTTCTTTAAAAACTTTTGATACTGATAAATAATATTGAAAATCATAACAAAAATGACTAATAGCGCTAAAATAATTAAAAATATATAAACGTTATTATCGTCAGTCTTAGATTTTGCAATAAATGCTCCGACAAAAAGCATTATAGCGATTATGAATAAACCTATACTTCTTATAATTAATAAAGTAATACTTCTTTTTCTTAAAACTTCTAACCTCTTACTCATATAATTACACTCCGTTTCTTTTTTTCTCAATATTGGATTTGTAAAACAATATTTTTATGTGTTTTCACTAGTCACAATTATAACATTTTAAAGTAAATTATCTATGCTTATCATAGTAATCGTTAAATTGTAAGGTAATCGTTAAATCGTTGATGTGTTTTTTAATAAAACTTATAAAATAGCTGATTTTTTATAACTTAACGACCTGTTAGAATTTTGTTGTGAGTGTGAATAAAGGGTAAAACTCCCTATCTTCAAAACAAAAAAAGGCTTGATACATTTGTATCAAACCTATTTATTTAACTTGGGTTTTTAGACCCATTTTGATACAACTACTGCACCCCTAGAAAAATCCACTGCACCCCTCCAGTGTTTTTACTACACCCCTAGAAAAATTTCACTGCACCCTTGAAAAAAGTTACTACACCCTTACAAAAATCGGCTTAACTAGGCGATTATTTTAATTTGTTATTTTATTCTTTTAATTGCTATGTTAAAATATTTCTCTTCTTTTTCTATCCCTATGTATTTTCTATTAAGTCTTTTAGCAACATAACAAGTTGTTCCACTACCTAAAAATGGATCTAATACTATGTCACCTTCTTTTGAAGATGCCTTTATAATTCTTTCTAAAAGTTTTTCTGGTTTTTGAGTAGGATGATAGCCGTGTTTCTTTTCACTCATTTGAACTGCATCCATCAACCATACATCTTCCATTTCTTGATTATTAACGCCGTACATTTCATCATAATTAAAATAGTGCTTACTTCCTTTTTTTGCCCATATAATAAACTCATATGAAAATCTAAATTTATTTTTATATATTAATGGTGGTGGGTCACTTTTATGCCATATAACTATATTGATAATATTAAAACCTATTTTCTTCATATTTCTTTCAATATCAAAAACATTGTGATGAGTTCCTGAAACCCATATTGTTCCGTCATATTTTAAAATCCTGTGACACTCTTTTAGCCAATTATAAGTAAATGAATCTACATTCTCATAATTATCTTTTTTATCCCAATCACCTTTATTAACAGAAACCACTTTCCCACTTCTTATACTCTTACCGTCGTTTGATAAAAAGTAAGGCGGATCGGCAAAAATTAAATCAATCTTATTTCTTTCTAACTTCTTCATTATTTCTATACAATCACCCAAATATAACAAAAAATCACTCCTTTATACTATATAGTACTTAGGAGTGACCATTTTTACTTTTATTTTATTATTTTACTTAGAATTCCACTTTCTAAATCGTTGATGTTATAAATATCTTCTAATACATCAAATGTCTCTTCTAAGTTTCTTCTTGCGGTATTCCATCCAATGCCATCAGTAATCCAGACAAATCTAAATCCAGGTATTGTGCTTGCTTCTTGAGCTAACATTTTATAGCTTCTTGCTGTTTCATTTAATTTAGAACCACCACCAGAATAAAAGTTAACTTCAATTGCATAAACGATAGTTTCAGACTTTATTACAAAATCAAATCTCTTTTCTGCTTTACTTTCATCAAGGGACTCGAGCTGTAAGTCTATTCCAAATCTATCTCTGATTTCTGATGTTCTCATTTCTTTAAAATAATTAACATCTCTAATAAAACCTGCATCAACTATGAAAGATTCCACAATATTTTCCATTGCTTTACCAGTTCTATTTTTTCTTGCGTTACTGTCAAGACCTACTTCAACACCTTTAACATAATCTAAAAGATCAGAAATAATGTGATTTGATAATAAATCAAAAAGGCCAGTTTTATCCATGAAATATACATACTCATCAATAGTATAGTTTAATTTATTAAAATTAAAGTTTTTATCTTTGCCTTTATCTACTATCCTAACTTCGCTTCCTCTTTTTGCTATTAAAATAGGAACAGCTTTTAATACTTCTGGGTATTTGGTAACTAAGTTTCTAAAGTCATTCTCAATATCTTTTGAGTTAATCAAACTATTTAATAAATTTAACTCCACCTTAATGGCATCAACATTATTATATACCTTAGGAAAGTCAGTATAATATCGCCAGTCAGCTACACTATCAATAAACTTATTTACCCATTCATTAAAATTTCTTTTCATATAATCACCTGATCCTTTATTATATTATAGCGTGTTTTCGTAAGTTCTAAATACTCTTTTTCTAAATCAATACCAATATATCTTCTATTTAGATTATAAGCAGCAATTCCTGTTGTTCCACTTCCATTAAAAGGATCAAGAATTAAGTCTCCCTCTTTAGTCGAGGATAAGATAATTCTCTCAAGTAAGGCAAGAGGTTTTTGTGTTGGAAATTTACCAGCTTGTTTTTCTCTTTTAGGTGTCAATGAAAACTGCCATACATCTTTCATTTGTTTACCACCATTGATTTCTTTCATATCTTGATAGTTAAATAAATGTTTTCCTTTTTTCTTAGGTGTTAATTGCTTTCTAGCCCAAAGAATAGTTTCGGTTGAGTGTGTAAATGCCCTTGTAGAGATGTTTGGTGGTGGATTAGTCTTTTGCCAAGTTACATTATTTATGATGCTAAATCCTTCCAATTCTAGAGCCACACCAACATAGTATATATTGTGCATTGTTCCACTAATCCAAATAGTCCCATCATCTTTTAAGACTCTTTTACATTCTTTTATCCATCTACGGTTATATTTAAGTTTGTCTTCAGTTTTCATGCCCATGTCCCAAGTAGCTTTATTAACTGAAACCATTTTACCTGATTGAACAGAAATACCTCCATTAGATAAAAAATAAGGCGGATCGGCAAAAATCATATCAATTGATTTTTCTGGTATCTTTTTAAGTAAAGAAAAAGAGTCTCCTAACAGTAATTGGAAACTATTTTCTTTAAAGAATAAATTTTTCTTTGGTATGTTTAAATCCATAAGACACCTCTTAGTAGTTGGTTATAATTACCTCTTCGACATTACCACGACCGCTACCTTTTGAGTTTATAGCTCGTCTTGCATGAACAATTTCTATATTAAATCCTTTATATAACTCAGTTATGAAATCAGTATTGTGGTTACTTAACATTAAATAAACACCTTTTTTATCTAGTTCTTTAAATACATTAGATAGTCTTATTTGTTCTTCTTTGCCAAAACTATCCTTTGTATATGTCGTAAAGTTATTTTGTTCATCAAAAGTATCATATGGTGGATCAAAATAAACAAAGTCACCTTTTTTAGCGGATTCAACTGCTTTCTCAAAGTCACCACTTAAGATAGTGATATTTGGACTTCTTAAATATTCGTGTAAATCATCAAACAATTCAGGTTGGTAAGCTTTAACAACTTCTTTCTTTCCTGAAGGAACATTAAAGTATCCTTTTGAGTTTACTCTATATAGACCATTGAAACAGGCTTTGTTAAGATAGATTAATCTTGCAGCCTTTATTGGGTTAGGAAGTTTACTATAATTTTCATCTCTATCCATTTCTCTAACTTTATAATAGTAATCTTCATTATGGTTAGCTTCATGTTTAATCAATTCGGTTATCATTGTTTGATAATCATTACTATTTTTAAATGAAGAATACGCTGATGCTAATTCGCTGTTATAGTCTGCAACAACAGCTTTATTAGGAGTTAAGTTTAAAAAAACTGCACCACCGCCTAAAAATGGTTCATAATATGTCCCATATTCTTTAGGCATTAATTCCTTTATTTTATCGAGAAGCTGAGTCTTACCTCCAGCCCATTTAACAAACGGTTTAATTTTATATTGTTTAAAAACTATATTATCATCAATAGAAAAATCAAACAAATCCGATAACGGAGTTTCTAAAGCTGTGCTTAACTTATAAACAGTTTCCAACGTTGGATTTATTTGTCCGTTTTCAATTCTTGAAATTTGGTCTCGCATTACTCCAGTTAATTCCGATAGTTTTAGCTGAGATATCCCTATATTTTCTCTAATTGTTTTAAGTCTATTTCCAAATGTTTCTAATAACATATTTATCACCTAAAAGCATTATAACATAATGTGTATTAAAATACACAGTAAATAAAATTTTCTTTTTTTAGTCTACTTAAATAATCGTTAAATTGTATAGAGAAATCGTTAAATTGTTAGGGTAATCGTTAAATTGTAAGGGTAATCGTTAAATTGTAAGCTAATCGTTAAATTGTAAAATCCGTTTTTACTAAAAAGTCACAAATTTCTTAAATTTTTACTGTAAATTCAATATTTTTGTATTTTTATAAATGTTTTTAGCATTTTTCAGCCTAAAATAATAAAAAAAGGCCTGATATCGATGTATCAAACCTATTCTATCAACTTG
>DUQW01000069.1 GCA_012837585.1 Acholeplasmataceae bacterium | reverse complement strand
TTTCGTCTGTAATTTGACGCGGTGTTGGCTCATAGTGAGCAAATTGCATTACGAAGTTAGCTCTACCTTGTGTATTAGAACGTAAGGCTGTCGCATAACCAAACATTTCTGAAAGTGGAACGAAAGCCTTAATTGCTACGGCTGTACCTCTTCCTTCTTGGCTATCAAGACGGCCACGGCGGCTTGATAAGTCGCCGATTACGTTACCAACGTATTCGTTTGGTGTTACTACTTCAACTGACATGATTGGTTCTAAGATTGCTGGGTTACCTTTAGTTGATAACTCTTTTAATGCCATTGAAGCGGCAATCTTAAATGCCATTTCTGATGAGTCAACATCATGGTATGATCCGTCAATTAAAGTCGCTTTAATATCTAATACTGGATATCCGGCAAGAATACCATTAGGCATTGCTTCTTCTAACCCTTTTTGAACTGCTGGGATATATTCTCTTGGAACAACCCCACCAACAATTTTGTCAACGAATTCAAAACCTTTACCTGGGTTTGGTTCAAATTCTAAGACAACGTGACCATATTGACCACGTCCACCAGATTGACGAACGAATTTTCCTTCGATTGTTGCTGGTGTTGTAATAGTTTCACGGTAAGATACTTGAGGTTCAGCAACGTTTGCGTCAACTCTAAATTCTCTACGTAATCTATCAACAATAATATCAAGGTGTAATTCACCCATACCAGCAATAATTGTTTGTCCGGTTTCTTTATCAATATAAGTACGGAATGTTGGGTCTTCTTCAGCTAGTTTAGATAAAGCTGTTGACATTCTGTCTTGGTCTTGTTTTGTTTTTGGTTCAATTGCAATATCAATAACTGGTTCAGGGAAAATCATTGATTCTAAGATGATGTCATCTTTTTCACCACATAATGTATTCCCGGTTGTTGTTTCTTTTAATCCAACTACTGCCGCAATATCTCCAGCGTATACTTCACTAACTTCCTCACGGTGGTTAGCATGCATTAATAAGATTCTACCGAAACGCTCGCGCGTATCCTTAGAAGCATTTCTTACATAGCTTCCTGATTTAACTGATCCTGAGTAAACTCTAAAGAATGTAAGTTTGCCAACATAAGGGTCAGTCATAACTTTAAATGCTAAAGCTGTGAAAGGTTCAGAATCACTTGGATGTCTAACGATTTCTTTACCATCTGATGTATAACCAACAATACCTTCAACATCAGTTGGAGCTGGTAAGTAATCAATTACACCGTCTAAGATTTTTTTAACTCCTCTATTTTTAAATGCAGTTCCGCAGAATACTGGGAAGAATTTAACTTCTAGAGTTGCTTGTCTAATCGTTTCTTTAATCATCTCTACAGGAATTTCTTCACCTTCAAGATACATAATCATTAATTCTTCATTAAAATCAGCGATTGCTTCAATTAATTCAGTTCTTTTTTCTTCTACTTTATCAACTAAATTTGCTGGAATTTCAATTTCTGTAGTTTCTTCATCAATTCCACCATCATAATGATATGCTTTCATCGTAATTAAATCAATGATTCCAGTAAAGTTGCTTTCAGCACCAATTGGCCACTGAACTGCATATGCTTTAACACCTAAACGATTATGAATCGTTTTAATTGCGTTTTCAAAGTCAGCACCAATTTTATCCATTTTATTAACGAAAACAATTCTTGGTACTTTATAATCTGTTGCTTGGCGCCAAACAGTTTCTGTTTGAGGTTCAACCCCAGCTTGTGCATCTAATACCGTTACTGCACCATCTAATACTCTTAATGAGCGTGATACTTCAACTGTAAAGTCGACGTGGCCCGGAGTATCGATTACGTTAATCTTATAGCCCTTCCAATAAGCTGTTGTTGCAGCAGACGTAATAGTAATACCACGTTCTTGCTCTTGCTCCATCCAGTCCATTTGAGCTGCCCCATCATGTGTTTCCCCCATCTTATGAATTTTGCCTGTATGGTATAAAATTCTTTCACTAGTAGTTGTTTTACCAGCGTCGATGTGAGCCATGATGCCGATATTCCTTGTTTTTTCTAAGCTCGTATCTCTCGCCATGGTTATTTACTCCTTACCAACGGTAGTGAGCAAACGCTTTGTTAGCTTCAGCCATTCTATGAACATCTTCACGCTTCTTAACTGAGGCACCAATGCCGTTTGAAGCATCTAAGATTTCTTTAGCTAATCTTTCGACCATTGTTTTTTCATGTCTTAATCTAGCGTATTGTACTAACCAACGTAAGCCTAATGCTTGTTTTCTTTCAGGTCTAACTTCTGTTGGTACTTGATAGTTTTGTCCACCAATTCTTCTAGATCTTGTCTCAATTACTGGCATAATGTTTCCTAATGCTTGTTCAAATACTTCTAGTCCGTCTCTACCAGTATCCGCTTCTACTTTCTTTAACGCTCCGTAAATAATTGACTGAGCTGTTCCTTTTTGACCATCTAACATAATAGCGTTGATAGCTTTTGTAACTAATTTAGAGTTGTAAATTGGGTCAGGTAATACATCTCTTTTAGGTATATGTCCTTTTCTTGGCATGTGTAGTCACCTTTCCTTTCTTATTTCTTAGGTCTCTTAGCACCGTATTTAGAACGTGCTTGTTTACGATTTTGTACTCCAGCTGTATCTAGAGTTCCTCTAACGATGTGGTAACGTACCCCTGGTAAGTCTTTAACTCTACCACCACGAATTAAAACTACACTGTGTTCTTGAAGTGTATGTCCAATTCCAGGAATATATGCGGTAACTTCTGTACCATTTGATAATCTAACTCTTGCATATTTTCTTAAAGCTGAGTTTGGTTTTCTAGGAGTCATTGTCGTAACTCTTGTACAAACTCCTCTTTTTTGAGGTGAGTTGTAATAGCTAGTTTTCTTTTGAAGGCTATTAAAACCATATCCTAATGCCGGAGATTTAGATTTTGTCGTTTTATCTTGACGACCTTTTGTAACTAATTGTTGAATTGTTGGCATATTTTAGTCTCCTTTTCTTATATTCACGCACCCACGTGTTTTATTATGCTTCTATTGGCTTATTAAAGCCGTTAATTCAGTTTTAATTTTTAAGCGCATTTCGGGCAACACGTATATTATATTATAACTCGATTTAAATGTCAATTTTTTTCATTTTAATTATTAGAAAAATAAAAACCTCAGCACATTTCTTAGCTGAGGTTTTACATTATTTACATTTTATTTATCTTAATTCGTATAAGTGATAAGCCCTGGTGTATGCTTCATTTCCATCTTTATCAATTAAAGTTAATCTAATATACGGATACTTACATTCATTTTTAGTAGATCTTCTTAAATAATTATTAATATCAAATTTAGCTTCAGTTATATTATTCCCAATTACATCTTGGGTATATCTTCTTTCAGTAGTTAGCATAATTCTTGTAACTTGGCTACATTTAATCGTTATTATTCCGTCTTCTATATATAACTCTTCGATTAGTGGTTTAGTTGACGAATAAAAATCTCCTTCTTTTAACGCCTTAAAAATCGTATCATATGTTAATGAATCTGCTTTAACCATCACAAACCCACCAAAACAAGTAACCGGATAATGGGCATCATCAGTTGCCACTGGGAAAACATTTTTCCCAATTCTTAATAAATCATCAACTGGTTTAATAGAATCAATAAACCCACCTTGAACACACCCATTATTAAACCACTCAACACCCCAAAGGCCTTCTAAATTAATATAATCACTATAATCTTGAAGTGACCATACTGGATGATTATAAGTAACTAGTAAGTTTTCTTCATTAGACATTTTAATAACTTCGTTAATATTATCAATTTGATATTCTTTAATAAATGAATGTTTTTCTTGGTTTTCGCTAATATAATCAAAAGAGTTACCTAACCATATATTATTTTTATTAAAAGCTTTATAAAAATCTTTTTCTGGATCTCCCGATAAAAGATTAAAATGATAAGTTTTTTGGAATTCAAAATCCCATCCCCAATACTGGTTAATACTAATTTCAGTAGCGGTCATTGCCAAAAAACTATCATCAGTTAAATAATTATGCGGAACCATTACTTCATGATCAGAAAAAGCTACAACCGAGTAGCCTTCATCTTGATACATCTTTTTAACTTCATGCGGCGTCATTACTCCGTCACTTACGGTAGTATGAACATGAAGGTTAGCTTTATAAAACTTTCCGTCTTTAGGTATTAAATATTTTCTCATTATTTAATTTTATAAATATAATTATCTTTTCTTTTAGCTGGTTGTGGTAATGGCATATCACTATATCCCAAAATCATATTACCAACACCACGATATTTTTCATGATTAATCCCAATTGCCGCTAACATTTTTTGAACATATGGAAACTCAACCATTTCTTTAGCGCGGTGGATCCAACAAGATGCAAGACCAATTGAATGAGCCGCTAACATCATATTGCCAATAACTAAACTAGCATCTTCAACACCAGTATTTCTTTCTTTATCAGTTAATACCATAATTACGGTTGGAGCTCCAAAAAATGGATCTATCTCACGCCCCATAACTTGAGCATTAATTTTTGATAATTCTTTAATTACCGCTTGATCTTGAATTGATACAATAAGAGGCGCTTGCGCTCCTCTACCACTAGCGGCGTATGTCCCCGCTTTTAAGATTAAATCTAAATCTTCTTCTTTAACTTGTGTATTTTTAAATTTTCTAATACTTCTTCGTTCTAAAATTGCTTTGATTGTTTCATTCATTACTTATTCTTCCCCCTTAAATTATCTTGTAAAATTAAAACCATTTCTCTTAAACTCTTAGCCGCAACAATAGTTGAAACTCCACTAGAATCTAAATTAGGAGCTAATTCTACTAAATCAGCACCAACGATATGGTTTAATTTTTTAAATTGGCTAAAAGCCCATAATAATTCTTTATAAGTAATTCCGCCTGGTTCAGGTGTACCTGTACCAGGAAAAACACTAGGATCTAACACGTCTAAGTCAATAGTAATATAAACCGGAACGTCTTTTAGTTTTTCAACTACATTATCAAGGCCATCTAAATTATATTTTTGTTGGAATACATGTCCTTTATTAATCCAATTAAATTCTTCTTCATCACCACTACGAATTCCAAATTGGAATATTTTCCCGTCTCCTAAAAATTTATGAGCTTGTTTTAAAAATGTCGCATGAGAAAACTCCATTCCCAAAAACTCTTCTCGTAAATCAGTATGAGCATCTAAATGAATTACATGCAAATTAGGATATTTTTCATATAAAGCTTTAATAACTGGATATGATCCTAGGTGTTCACCACCTACCATCATCGGCACTTTTTCATCTTTTAATATTTTTTTAGTTGTCTTATAGATAATATCAAGTGATGTTTTAACGTCACCCATTGGAAGTTCTATATCACCGATATCACAAGTTTTAAAACTCTTTAAGTTTAAATCTTGATACGGACTATACCACTCAATACCAATTGATTCAACTCTAATTGCATTTCCAGCAAATCTAGTGCCAGGACGATATGAAGTAGTTGTATCAAGGGGAACACTGAAAATTACAACACCACTTTCTTTGTATAAAGCATTACAACTTTGAAATGATAAGTCTACCTTTTTCATATTAATCTTCCTCCTCACCTGATTTATCTAAATCAACCACTTTAATTAAATAACCATCAGAATCACTTAAAATAGTTGAACCACTAGCACGGTATTGAAGTAAATCGCTAATAACTTCTTCAGTAATAACTTCACCCGGAATAACTATCGGTATTCCCGGAGGGTATACCATAATTGATTCAGCAGCTACTTCGTTAGCTGCATCTTCTAAGCGAACATATTTTTTATATCTGTGATACGCTTCACGCGGTCTCATATAATAAATAGGTTCGTTATATGTTAATTTTTGATGAATTGGATCTCTATTTTCTTTTAAGTATTTTTCAGAGATTTTCTTTAATGCCAAGACAAATCCTTTTAAATCATCAACAGTAGTACCAATAGTTAGTACCGCTAAAATTAAATGAGTTTCCGCTAGTTCTAGTTGAATATTGTAAACATCACGCAGTTCATTATAAGCATCAAAGCCAGTAATACCTAAATCTGATACCTTAACAATAATTCTTGATTTGTCAGCACCATACTCCCCTTTTTTCAAAAAGTAGTCTTCGGTAATGGCTTCAATACCGGGTATTTGGTTAATTTTATCTCTAGCCGTTTTAGTCATTTCAACTAATTTAGTAAGTTTTTTAGGACCTTCAAAATACATCAGTTTTCTTGAAACATCTAAACTAGCCATTAAAATTCCGCTAGGTGAAGTTGAGTTTAAAATATTTAATGTCGCCTCTAACCTGTTATGATCAACCCTATTGCCTTTAGTTAAAATAATTGAACTTTGAGTCATTGAGCCGATTGTTTTATGGGTAGAAACAATCGCTAAATCAGCTCCCGCTTCAATTGCCCCTAATGGCAATTTATCAGAAAAGTAAAAGTGTCCTCCGTGTGCCTCATCAACAATTAATTTCATATCATGTTCATGAGCAATTTTAACGATTTCACGTAAATTACTAACAACCCCAAAGTAAGTCGGGTTAATTAAAAAGATCGCTTTTGCATCTGGATTATCACTAATCGCTTCTTTTACCGTATCAACTGATACCCCATTAGCGATTCCTAAACTATTATCAATATTAGGCTTCATAAAAATTGGGATAGCACCACTTAAAATTAACGCATTAATTACAGATTTATGAACATTTCTCGGAATTAATATTTTATGATTAGCACGGCATACTGACATAATAACCGCTAAAATTCCTTGAGTCGTTCCATTTGTTAAAAAATATGCTCGATCGGCTCCAAAAGCTTCAGCCATTAAATCTTGGGCTTCTTTAATTACTCCTTTAGGTTTTGATAAATTATCTAAACCTCTTGGAGCATTAGCATCAAGCTTAAAAATATTAGCTCCAACATATTCTAATAATTCATTATCTAATCTTCCTAGTTTATGGCCAGGAACATCTAGTGAAATAGGTTTTGATTCGGTATATTCTTTTAATTTGCTAAAGTATGGTGTTTTTAGTTGTCGCTCGTCCTTTTCATTCATTATTAGACACTTTCTCTAACTCTTTAGCAATTTGAGCAGCAACTTTAGCGTTATTATAAACTAAAGCTAAGTTAGCTTCTAAGCTCTTGCCTTTAGTTAATTCTTTGACTTTAGCAAGTAAGAAAGGTGTCGTTTCTTTACCCGAGATTCCTTTTTCTTTAGCTTCAATTAAAGCGTCATCAATAATTTTATTAATCATCTTTTCATCTAACGAATCTTTTTCTGGAATCGGGTTTGCCACTACTACTCCACCATCAATCATTTGCCATTTAGCATCTAATAGCTCGGCAATTTCTTTTGGTGTATCAAGTCTATGAGTTACGTTAAATTCGCTTGAACGAGTAAAGAAAGCTGGTAATTTATCAGTTTTATAACCAATAACTTCTACCCCTTTAGTTTCTAAATACTCTAAAGTTAAACCCAAATCTAAAATTGATTTAGCTCCGGCACAAACTACTGCAACATTTAAGTTAGCTAATTCTTCTAAGTCGCGAGAAATATCAAATGTATTTTCTCCTTCACGGTGAACCCCACCGATACCACCAGTAGCAAATACATAAATGCCAACTAAATCAGCAACGATCATCGTTCCTGATACAGTTGTTGCCCCAGTTAAATTTTTAGATACGCAGTATCCAAAATCTCTTTTACTAACTTTTAAAACGTTTTTCGCTTGTGATAAATATAATAATTCATCTTCTTCAAGTCCAACTTTAATAACGCCATCAATAATGGCGATAGTTGCTGGTGTCGCTCCGTTATCTCTAATAATTTGTTCAACTTTTTTAGCCATCTCATAATTTTCCGGATATGGCATACCGTGTGAAATAATAGTTGATTCTAACGCAACTACTCCTCTTCCTTCATTTAGTGCATCTAACACTTCTTGTTTTACATCAATTCTCATTTTCTCTAACCAATCTTTCTACTAATTTTTTATTTAACTTTGGATTATTTGATTTGGCACACTCTAACGTAATTTTCGCTAAAGCATTACCGTATACTAACTCTTTTAGACCGTGTGCTTTAGCGTAAATTACCCCAGAGTAAAACGCATCTCCCGCACCGGTTGTATTGATAATATTAACTTGATATGACGGCATATGGTATAACTTTTTATCTTTATATAAATAACTACCATTTCCACCATCAGTTATATATACTTCTTTAACTCCTTGACTTGCAATATCTTTTGCAATTGATTCGATACTATCGTGATTTTTATTATCAGTTATCGCAAGCGCCTCAATTTTATTGCATTTAATCGCCTTGAAATGCGATAATAACGGCTTTAACCTTTTTACCTTATTAACTGATATTGATTCAGCATATATTGGTTTATGACAGTTTTTAGCGATATACTCCAATGTCTTTTGACATAAATTGGAATCAATTACTACTAAATCATATAAATCAAAATTAATCTTTTCTTTAATAAAATTAGAATCAAGTTCATCGGTCGCCTTCATATCATTGATTCCAATTTCCATATCATGATTTTGATCAAAAACCGCAAGATATGTTGAAGTTGGATGATTCTTTGATTTGCCATAAATTAAATTAAGGTTTAATCCTTTTAAATAATCAATTGCAACATCAGCATAATGATCATTTCCGAAAATCGTTAAAAAAGAAACATCCAAATCAAGTCTTGCTAAATTTTCAGCTATGTTTTTAGCAACTCCACCGATAGATACTTCTATATTACCAATATTAGAATCTTTTAATACTATCTCATTTATTGAAGTTGCATTAATATCAATATTGGTTCCACCAATAACTAGTATTTTCATAAACATCCCTCTCTAATTATTATATCATTTTTATTATAGATTTTCTTTATCACTTTCTTAAAAGTTTTTATATTATAAAAAGGACGAAAAAAGAGATTGAAAATATCGCAATCTCTTTTTATTATTTAACCTTTACATTTTAATGTTTTGGTATATATTCAAAACTTTGATTCTAGTAATCCGGATTAATTCCGTTTAGATTGTAAGCTCTTAATTTAAACTTAATTGATGTTACATCAGTTATATTTTTATCTTTTAATTGGTTCCCTGAAATTACTACCGTATAGTATAATCTTCTTCCAGATTTTACTTCTTTTAACATATTAGTGTTTATCGGTATATTATTTACCAGTAAATTTATAACCCTACTATAAATTAAATTTGTATCTACCTTTTCCAAATCCAGAAACGGGACTAATTAAATTATATTCTAACATTTGTTTAATAAGTTCAGAAGATCTTGATGGAGATAAATTTAATATTTTAATTATATCTTTTCTTCCAAAAATATTTTGTTGTATCGTTTGATACAGCCTAAAAATATTTTCTTTTGTTTTATTGGTTAATGAAGTTTTAGCTAATTCAATGTAAGGTTTTTTTCCTCCAATGTCCGGTTTTTTTCCTCCAATGTCTGGTTTTTTTCCTCCAATGTCCGGTTTTTCACTATAAACAACGTGTAAATATCTATTTAACAGTTCATTATTTTCTTTGAAAAGAAGATTTCTTAAAAACATTTCTAAGTACTTATTAGTTTCATAGATTTGCTTAGAAATATTGTTATAATTAGCTCTTACCAAGGCATTTCTAAAATAAAATGCATTTTCAGCAAACAAGTCATTAGTAACATCAAATCCTAATGTTTTTAAATATTTAATTAGAAATACTGCTGTGGTTCTAGTATTCCCTTCTCCAAACGGATGGATTTGCCATATATTTGACACAAACTTAGCTAAATGAGTTATTATTTCTTCTTTAGAAAACTTAGAATAATCAACGTTTTTTTCTTGATTAATATCATATTCCAAAGTTTCTCTTATTGTCGGATAATTACCATAGATAACAGTATCCCCATTTAATACCCATTCTTTTTTGGTGATATTATATTTTCTAATTTCATCAGCTCTATCATAAACATCTACAAATAAAAATTTATGAATATTTATATATTCGGCAACCGAAAAAGTGAAAGCTGTATTTGACAATAATTTAGCAATTTTAATTGATACTTTATCAGCTTCTTCTGTAGATTTTTCCGCTTCAGATGCTTGCTCATAGTAAGATTCAATTAATTTTTGTGATTAATCTAAAGTTATATCACCTTCAATGTTCCTCTTAGCTATTTCTTTTAAGTAATCCGAAGTATCTAATCCATCAACTTTTTGCAAGCCTACTGCCGTATACCAAGAGTATTTTTTTTGTTGTTTTGAAGGGTCTTTTTCTTTTAAATATTCGATAAATGGGTCTTTTTTCATATACTCTCACCTCTTATAATTTTATAACATAAAATGTGTTTTTGCCCTTTCCTTGTTTTTCAAGTTTTCCTTCTTCCACTAATTGTTTAATTGATTTTTCAACTGAACTAGTAGATAATGTAGGACACATTTCGGCTAGTTCTGATTTGGTTATTTTACCTATTTTTCCAAATAGGCAGTGTTTAACTATTTCATATGCCGACATATTCTGATTAGACATTTGTATTTTTTGTTCTAAATCAATATAAGCTTTTGCTAATATGCCTAGCATATAGTTTATGAAAGGAGTCGGATTATTTTTGCCGGAATGCCAATCTTTTTGTGAATCATAAAGGACATCATAATATGAGTCTTTACTTTCTGCAATTTTATTTTCTAGTGAGATGTATTTGCCAACAAAATATCCTAGTTTATATAACATTAAATTGGTTAAGAGTCGGCTTGTTCTCCCGTTTCCATCATTAAATGGATGAATTGATAAAAAATCTTGAATAAAAATAAAAGTAAGGATTAAAGGGTTAGTAACACCTTTTTTAATAGCTTCATTATATTCATTACATATATCCTCTATAGCTTTAGGTGTCTCAAATGGATCAAGAGGAGCAAATAAAGTATACCTCTCTCCCCTTTCATTTGAGGCACTAATATAATTTTGAACGTTTTTGTATTTACCACCAAAAGAATTTCCAGATACATTCTTATACAAAATATTATGAAGCTGCAAAATATAGTTTGGTGTGATTTCTATATATTCATAATTCTCATTAATAATGTTTAAAGTATCTCTATAGCCAGAAATCTCTTGTTCAGTTCTATTTTTTGGGGTACTATTTTCATTAATTATTTGTTTAAACCTATGGGTTGTGGTTATAATTCCTTCTATGGTATTACTTCCAACAATACTTTCAAATTTAGCACTTTCAGTTAATTTATTAAACGTTAAAGAATTTTGCAACAGCAAAACTTCCAATCTCCCCTTATTGTTGTAAATACTAGATATTTTTTTTAATATTTCAGAATCCCATTTGTAGTTTTCGTATTTTGAATAATTAAATATTCTCATAAAATAACCACCTTTCACATAAATTATACCACTTTATACGAGAATAACAACCATTTTACGAGAATATTATAATAAAACTAAAAGCGGAATAAATTCCACTTGGGGCGATTTTTAAAATCGCCTTTTCTTTTTTTCTTTAATATCTTATAATGAAAGTATGAATATCAATAACTATATCAAATATCATTATAAAGATGCCT
>DUQW01000068.1 GCA_012837585.1 Acholeplasmataceae bacterium | reverse complement strand
TTTTTATATTTATTTTCTTTAAATGATAATTCAGTAATAACTTTAACACCCATATCTTTTGCAAATTGATATCCAATTTCAATTGCGAAATCATTTAATACTTTTGGATCGTGAGCATCACTTTCAATGATTGCGGTTCCGCCTTCTTCAGCTACTATTTTCCATAGTTTAGGTCTTGGATATTTGTAGTTTTCATAGTTGTAAGCTGATAAACCGTCTTCTTCTTCAACTCTTCTAATTCCATTCGCGTTAATTTCAATTGGTATATCTAATTTAACACATTCTTTAATTACCGGTCTTAAGGCTTCATACATTTCATCGGTTGGATTTTTAATTCCCCAGAAACATATATCAGGATGACATAACAATGAAAAATATCCTGAGCGTAACCCTTTAATTACTTGATCGGCATATATTTTAATATCTTCTAAGGTTTTAAGTGAGTATACACTTCCTAGGTGGTTATTTTTTGGAATATAGTGTTGGCCTAAGATCATATAATCCATATGACTTAGTAATTCATGATAATGGTTATCATAACCATCGAAATATTCCATTTCTAGTCCTTTATATACAGTTAAACCGTGGTTTTTACCATATTCGATACCTTCTTCTAATTCATGAAGATAAATATCATAAAACTCAGATAATTCCATACGGTATCCACTTAAGATTTCAAATGGTGCGTGATCAGAGATTCCTAAGACGGTAAAGTTGTGTTTGATTGCTTCTTTAACATAATCAATACCGTTTCCTTTGGCATGGCGACATAGCCAGTTATGAGTATGATAATTAGCTTTGTGGTCTTTAAATTTAGTCATAAAATTCAAACTCGTATCCTAATATTTTTACAGTGTCGCCATTTTTCACGCCCGCTTCTCTTAAGCGTTCGTGAATTTGAAGTTGTCTTAATTGATATGAAAATCTTTTAACACTAACTTCATTTGAAAAGTCAGTGCGATAAAATAAAGCTTCAATTACATTTCCGGATAATGAATAGATACCGTCATCACCTAAAGTAATTGTATATAGTTGTTGTTCTGTTTTATTTTCGATTAATTCTTCATATGGAATTTCAAGTTTAATTTTCGGAGCTGTTTTTAAGATTTCAACAGTTTTATCTAAAAATTCGTTAATTCCAGTTTGAGTCACTGCCGAAATTAATAAAATATCATTATCAAACTTAGCTATAACTTGATTTAACTTATCTTCAGTTAGTAGATCTATTTTATTTAATACTACTACTTGAGGGCGATTTACTAATTCTTCATTGTATTTTGCTAGTTCATTATTTACAGTTATATAGTTTTGATAAGGATCTTCACTTGAAGCATCTATAACATGAATGAAAACGCGGCAGCGTTCAATATGTTTTAGAAATTGAAAACCTAAACCATGTCCTAAGCTTGCATTTTCAATTAATCCTGGAATGTCAGCTGCTACAAAGTCATAATCATTATGCAGAACTACGCCAAGATTTGGCGTTAAGGTAGTAAACGGATAATCAGCAATTTTTGGTTTAGCGTTAGAAATAACTGAAATAATTGTTGATTTACCGGCATTTGGAAATCCAATTAAACCAACATCCGCAATCATTTTTAATTCTAATTTTAATTCTCTTTGCTCTCCAGGAAGACCGCGTTCACTGAACTGTGGAGCTTGATTTTTATTAGATTTGAATGCGGTATTTCCGCGTCCGCCACGGCCACCATGAGCAACTACCAATTCTTCTTGATGATGAGTAATTTCGCCAATATAAGCACCCTCTTTAGTCTTAACAACCGTTCCTAGTGGAACTTTTAAGTAAATATTTTTAGCGCCCTTACCATTTTGGTTTTTACTCTTACCATTTTCACCGTTATCAGCTTTAATGATTCTAGTATATCTAAAGTTACCTAAAGTATTAATCCCTTCTTCACCAACTAAAATAACAGAGCCACCACGGCCGCCATTACCTCCAGCTGGTCCCCCTAGTGGAACATATTTTTCACGTCTAAAAGCGACCATTCCATCGCCGCCTTTTCCACCATGAACTTTTATTATTACTTCATCTAAAAACATATTATCACCTAAAAAACAAAAAGGATAACAAATGTTATCCTTCGTAAACAGAAACTTGTGTGCGATTACGTCCTAAGCGTTCGTATCTAACGGTACCAGTTACTTTTGCATATAATGTATCATCGCCACCACGACCTACGTTGTGTCCTGGATGAATTTTAGTTCCTCTTTGACGATATATAATTGATCCAGCTGTAGCAAATTGCCCGTCTGATAATTTTGAACCTAGTCTTTTAGCTTGTGAATCGCGTCCGTTACGAGATGATCCAACACCTTTTTTAGATGCGAATAATTGTAATTGTAATTTTAACATGTTTATTCCTCCTTTAAATATTTAGGAAATTGACTTTTAATGTCGTCTAATGAATATATTAAATTTTCTAGTAATCCTCTAACAACTTCTGTTAACTTGCTTACGGTTATTTTAACATATCCTTCTTTTAAATCAACCTTGATATTTTCTTTTTCATTTAACTTTTCAATTGCATTAATTGTCATAATTACTGCAGTTGACACTGCGGCACAGACAATATCTTCTCCGTATGGTGCAAATAGTGCATGTCCAGAGATAGTAATTGATTCAAGGTTTTTTTGGTTAAATGATTGTTTGTAAGTAATCATTATGCGTTAATAGCTTCGATCACTAATTTAGTATAAGCTTGGCGATGTCCTCTTTTTCTAGCATCATTGTTTTTGTCTTTGTATTTAAAAACGATTAATTTTTTACCACGACCGTTTTTAATTACTTTAGCTTTAACATTCGCTCCAGCTACGTATGGTGTACCTACAACTGTTTTTTTTCCGCCTACCATTAATACTTTATCAAAAGTATATGTTTCTTCTGCTTCAACAGGAAGTTTTTCAACGAAAATTTCTTGACCAACTTCAACTTTTAATTGTTTTCCACCAGTTTCAATTACTGCGTACATATGTTTTTCCTCCTTTTATTTTTTTGAAGACTCACTATTAGAGTAGTTATTAATAACGTTTTTGACTCTTTCTACGTGGTACAACGATAGTATATTAACATAGTTAATAATTAAATTCAAATATTTTGATTATTATTTATTAAATAATAGTTTTTCTTTTATTTCTAATACTATAAAACTCATCGCTTCCGATTATAATGTGGTCTACAACATCAATTTTCAGTAAATCACCAGCATCAATTATTTCCCTAGTTACTCTTAAATCTTGATCACTTGGTTCAGAATTACCTGATGGATGGTTATGAACCATAATAATAGCATTTGATGATAACTGATAAGCTCTCTTAAAAATTTCTCTAGGGTGAATTAAAAGGGAATTAAGTGTCCCTTTAAAGATATTTTCGTAAGTAATGACGTCTCCTTTAGTATTCAAATAGACGACATAAAATGTTTCTTGTTGCAAGTTTACTACTTCATCAACAAGTAATAAATAAATATCAAAAGCGGTTTTTATTTTAGCCGGTTTTTCATCATTACTATTATTTAATCTTTTACCAAGTTCAATTGCGGCAATAATTTTTGAGGCTTTAGCCATTTTAATACCGTCAATTTTAATTAGTTCATGATAAGTTACAGTTTGCATGTTACTATTTTTGTTAATTTCATATAGTAATCTTTTACTTAAATCTAAAACTGATTCTTTTTTAGTTCCGGTTTCAAGTAAAATAGCGATTAGTTCATGAGTTTGTAATGATTTAGGTCCGTGTTTAACTAACCTTTCTCTTGGACGTTCTTCATTAGGTATTTCTTTAATAAAATAAGTCATATTATCACCCTATTTATAATAGAGTGATTTATTCGTTTTTACTTTTTATAATTATTTAAAAAATAACCTAAAAAATGAATTGATCCTGTAATTAAATAAGTTTCATTAGGATTATTTATCTCTTTAACTGCTAAATTAAAATCTTTTAATAGTTCAACATTAGGAAAATCATTTTTAATCTTTTCTAAATCTGCTAGTCTTGGATCAGGAAATGATGTTAGAATAATTCGTTTAGAAAATTTATTTAATTCGCTTATAAAACTATGATAATCTTTTCCTTTTAAAATTGAGATAATTGAAATTATTTTTTTATCGGGAAATAATATCAAAATTGACTCCCTTAAAGCGATGGCGGCTTCTTTATTATGAGCCGCATCAATATAGATGTTTGGATATTTATTAATTAATTCTAATCTTCCCGCCCATTTCGCATTATTTAGCGCTTTACTAATGGTTTCGTATTTGATATTAGAGAATAAATAATTAATTCCTTTAACCGCTAACGCGGCATTAGAAAGTTGATGTTCACCAATCATATTTAATTGGTATTGATGATTGTCTAATTCAAATCTAAGGGGATTATCATTTAGTTTTATAGGCTTATTTATAAAGAATATTTGTGCATCTATATTCTTGGCATAATCTTTTGCGTAACTTTCATGTTTATAGTCCATTGTGGTAAACATTACCCCATTTTCTTTTAAGATTCCTAGCTTATTATCTAAGATATCTTTTTCAGTAGGGCCTATTTTTTCAATATGATCAGTTCCAATATTAGTAACTAGTGATAAATCATAGTTAATGGTGTTGGTAACATCTAATTTTCCGCCAATTCCAACCTCAATGATTAAAACATCTACTTCTTTATCTTTAAAATATAAAAAAGACATGATAGTTAGTAGTTCAAAAAACGACATTTTTTCTTCTAAAGTATCGTTATAATTTAAGATTATTTCTAAGTATTTTTCTAAATCTTCATCGCTAATTAATTGGTTATTAAGTAAAATTCTTTCATTAAATACTTTTAGGTATGGTGAAACAAAAGTTCCCACTTTATAACCTGCTAAGGTAAGAATTTCAGTTAAGTATTTACAAACTGAACCTTTACCATTGGTTCCACCAACATGAATTTTTTTAATATGAGAAAAGTCAAGGTTAAAAGACGCGATTGCGTCTTTTACTCTTTTCATATTATTTTTAGGATTGATTGATACTTGACGTTCTAGTGTGTGAATTAAACTAGATAATTTATTTGTCATATTTTTTTAATTCTTCTTCTACCGCTTTATATTGTTTTAAGTATTCTTCGTATTTTTGTTTTTCTTCTTGGACTTTTTCTGGTTTAGCACGTGAAATAAAGTTTTCATTTGATAACATTCTTTCACTTCTTGTTAATTCTTGTTTTAATTCTTGTAATTGTTTAGTTAAGGCTTCTATTTCACGTTCGCGGTCAATAATATCAGCTTTATCAACATAAATACGAGTTTCTAAACTAGTTATTAATAAAGTTTCTTCGTTAGTTTCTAGTTTGCAAGAGATAGTTAAATTGTTTGGATTTAAGAATTTAACGATGACATCTTTAAATTCTTTGTATAAATTTAGTACTTCCTCGTTTGAAGTAATTAAATTGATGTTTATTTTCTTGCTAGGTATTACTTGATATTCACTTCTTAAGTTTCTAACGCGAGTGATCATTTCTTCAAAGATTTTAAACTTATCAATTGAATCTTTAGATACTTTTCCAGCTTTTGGCCACGAAGAAATCATAATTGATTCTTCAGTAGATAATTTTAGGAAAATATCTTCTGTTACAAAAGGAATAAATGGATGCATTAATTTTAAGATAGCTTTTAAGACGTGCAGTAATACTTTTTGGGTATTTTCTTTTAAGTCTTTATTTTCAAGTTGTACTTTTGCGATTTCTAAGTACCAACTAGCAAATTCATCCCAGATGAAAGTATATAACTCCCGAGCTACTTCAACAAATTCATATTTATCATAGTTTAAATCTGACGCTATAATAATTTCGTTGAGTCTAGAGATAATCCATTTATCTGCAGTAGTTAATACCTTATAATCATCAGAATTAACCGAAGCATCAACATTCATATAGATAAATCTTGCGATATTCCATAATTTATTAATAAAGTTCCAACTTGATTCAACCTTTTCTTCTTCATAGCGTAAATCGGCTCCTGGAGCTGAATTGGTTGTTAGAAAATATCTTAGTGCGTCAACACCGTATTTATCAATTACGTCAATTGGATCAACACCGTTACCAAGTGATTTAGACATTTTTTGTCCGTCTCTAGCACGAATTAATCCGTGAATTAAGACATCTTTAAATGGATCTTTTTTCGTAAAGTGACGACCTTGGAAAATCATTCTTGCTACCCAGAAAAAGATAATATCATAACCAGTAACTAATACGTCACCTGGATAATACCTTTTCAAATCAGCTGTATTATTTGGCCAACCTAAGGTTGAAAATGGCCATAAAGCACTTGAAAACCAAGTGTCTAAAACGTCTTCATCTTGAACCCAGCCAGCTCCTGGTGATTCGACTTGGACTTTAACTTTGCCGTCTTTATACCAAGCAGGAATGCGGTGTCCCCACCAAAGTTGACGAGAAATACACCAGTCTTGGATATTATTCATCCAGTTTTCATAAGTTTTTAAAAATCTTTCAGGATAAAACTTAGTCTTAGTTTTTAATGCGTCTTTAGCTAGTTTATCCATATTTAAAAACCATTGAAGTGATAGTCTTGGTTCAACCATAACGCCAGTTCTTTCACTATAACCAACAGCGTTATCATAATCTTCAATTTTAGCTACTAAACCCAATTTATCTAAATCTTTAAGTAAGTTTTCACGGCATTCAAAACGGTCTTGTCCTTCATATTTAAAAGCAAGCTCATTCATAGTTGCATCTTCATTCATACATAAAACTTTAGCTAAATTATGTCTTCCAGCTACTTCAAAATCGTTTGGATCATGAGCTGGGGTGACTTTAACCGCACCAGTTCCAAAAGACATATCAACGTATTCATCTAAAATGATAGGGATTTTAACTTCGGTACCTGGAATATAAACTTCTTTACCGTGATATTTTTTATATTTTTTATCATTTGGATGAACCATAACCGCTTGATCCCCAAACATTGTCTCTGGTCTTGTAGTAGCAACCTCAATATGGCCGCTACCATCAACTAATGGATAGCGTAAGGTATATAATTTTGAAGTTTGCTCAACGTGTTCAACCTCGATGTTAGAAAGTGCGGTTAAAGCTTGTGGATCCCAGTTAATAATACGGTAATCACGGTAGATTAAACCTTCGTTATATAAAGTAATAAAAACGTGGTTAACCGCTTGATTTAGCCCTTCATCAAGAGTAAATCTTTCTCTAGAATAATCAACACTAATTCCTAAGGCTTTCCATTGCTCTCGGATGCGTTTTTGATATTTTTTAGTCCACTGCCAACTTACTTCTAAGAATTTTTCTCTTCCTAAATCATATCTAGAAATACCTTCGTTTCTTAGTTGTTCTTCAACTCTTGCTTGAGTGGCAATTCCAGCATGGTCACTACCAGGAAGGTATAGTGCGTCATAGCCTTGCATTCTTTTTCTTCTAATAATAACGTCTTGCAGCGTATTATCCCAAGCGTGTCCTAAGTGAAGAACGCCAGTTACATTTGGTGGCGGGATAACGATGGTAAATGGTTTTTTAGTTTGATCTTTTCCAGCTTGAAAATAGCCACTTTCGACCCATTTATCATATCTTTTATCTTCTACTTCTTTAAAATCATATTTAGGTTTAAAATTTTCCATATTATCTATCTCCTATCATAGTGATATTTAGTTAATTTATATATCCATACACGATTAGTAAATCGTTTAAATCTCTCATCGTATTCTGCCCTCATAAATTCAAATCCTAGCTTTTCTAAAACTCGTTTGGAACGGATGTTTTGTTCTGAGTGCCTAGCGGTTATTTCTTTAATTTTTAAGTCTAAAAACGCATAATCTAATAATAAATTACTAGCTTCTACGGCAATACCTTGCCCCCAGTAATTATTATCAATACTATAACCTAGTTCATATACCGTTGGCTTAAAAACTAGTGATTCTTCATCGGGTGTTAAATCGATAGTGCCAATCATCTTATCGTTTTTGCGCCAAATGATAAACCAAGTATGTTTAGTTTTAATCATTTCTTCTAATACACACTCAGTTACAGAGATGTTATCATGTGGCATCCAGCCAGCCATTGGTCCAATCATTGGTTTACTGGCATATTCAAAAAAATCTTTTAAATATTTTTTATCAGGTTTTACTAATTTAATTCGCTCAGTTTGAAATTCTTTCATATTATCACCAATAAATAAAAATAGCGTCCTAGAGAAAAAACTCTAAGGACGCTATAAAAATAAGCGCGGTACCACCTTAGTTCTAGTATAACTAGCACTTCTTTAATCTATAACGGGATTTCCCGAAAATAGCTACTACTATTTCACTATTTCAACTCCAAGGCGACATTCACTAACCAAACTTAGAGTTTCGCACCGTCCAACTCCTCTCTTGAAAGTTTAAAATTAATTACTCTTCCTCTTCTTCGTATTTATAATAATTTTAACATATTGATATTTATATATCAAATAATATTTTTATTCTTTTTTATATTCTTTTACTTCGTATAAAATTCCGATAGTTCCAGGCCCGCAATGAGATGAAATTACACATCCAGCTTGTCCTTCATAGATGTTTTTGATTTTAACACCGTGTTTTTTTAATCTTTTCATAGTGTATTCATACATTTTCGGGTTTTGCGCATGAGTGATAAATAAATAATCGTCAACGATATTTCCTTTGTCATATTCAGCTAGGAAATCATCAATTTGAATATCCATTCCTCTTGACATTTTACCCATCGCTTTTTTATATAGGAATAATTTACCATCTCTTACTCTTAAAACAGGTCTAATTTTTAAGGCGGCCCCCATTAAAGCTTGAAAACCAGTTGCACGTCCGCCTTTTCTCATGTAATCAAGAGTTCTTATAACGAATTGCGAGTGAACTCTTGGAGGTAAATCTTTTAATTCTTCATAAATTTCTTTGGCTGAGTAACCTTTATCACGTAAATCGCAAGCTTTTAATATAATAATCGCAATTCCTGATGATAAGTTACCAGAATCTAAGTAATAAATTCTCTCTTTTGGAAATTCTTCGGCAGCTAGTAAGAAATTTCGACCAGTACCTGAAAGTAATCCACCAATTCCTGAATAAAAGACATCGTATCCGTCATTGATATATGGTCTTAAAAATTCTTCGAAATTAAATGGTGAAACGGTTGCAGTTTGTGGTAATACTCCATTAGCGTTAATCCATTCAAACATTTCATCAGCGGTAATATCAATACCGTCTAGTAATTCTTTTTCACCTAAGTGAATATATAAAGGAATTACTTTAATATCACGACTTTCAATTAAATGTTGTGGTAAATCAGCAGTTGAATCAGTAAGAATTAAAACTTTATTTTTCATTTTGACCTCCTATAGTAAGATTACTAATTAGCTCTTCTACTTTATTATAACCTATTTTTGTTTCAGCTGATGTAATTATGTGAGGTAAACCATAAGTTTTTTCATTAATTATTCGTAACTTCTTAACACGTTCACTCATTTTAACTTTATCAGCCTTTGTTAGAATAATATGGAAATTTAATTTTCTTTCAAGTAAATAATCAAGCATTACTAAGTCATCATTAGTTGGTCCGATGCGAAAATCGACTAATAATAACACCAAATCTATTCGATTTGGAATTGATAAATAGTCATTCATTAATTTTAAAAACTCATCTTGCATCGCTTTTGATCTTCTTGCATAACCATATCCAGGAGCGTCTACTAAAAAATATCCTTTATCAACTTGGAAATAATTTAGTGAAATAGTTTTACCTGGGGTACTTGAAGTTCTTGCGATATTTTTACGGTTTAATAGTGCATTAATAAAACTAGATTTACCAACATTAGAGCGACCTACAAGTAAAACTTCTGGTAAAGTTTTTTGATCTAGCTGTTTAATATTAAATACACTTTTAAGAAATTTAGTTTCCATAATATTCACCTTTAATCTTTGAAAACAGAAGTTACGGGGTAACTTCTGTTTAGTAATTATTTTTGAATTACGATATCAAATACTTCATTAACTTCAGAAACTAAAACAATTTCTAATTTTGCCTTAACTTCTTCTGGTATTTCATCAATATCTGATTCATTTTCTTTTGGAATAATAATTGTTTTTAATCCAGATCTATCAGCGGCAATTGATTTTTCTTTTAATCCGCCAATTGGTAAAACTAAACCACGAAGTGTAACTTCACCAGTCATTCCAACGTCATTACGGACTAATTTATTAGTTACCGCTGAATAAATTGCTGTTGCAATTGTAATTCCGGCTGAAGGACCATCTTTTGGAATTGCTCCTTCTGGAACGTGAATATGAAAATCATTTTCTAAGAATAGATTTGGATCAATTTTATATTCTTCCGCTTTTGATTTAATGTAAGATAGTGCAGTTTGTGCACTTTCTTTCATTACATCTCCTAATTTACCCGTTAAGACTAAATTACCTTTACCTTTATAGTAAGTTACTTCTACTGGTAGAGTATCTCCACCATAAGCAGTGTAAGCTAGTCCAGTAACAACGCCAACTTGAGATTTTTTATCAGCTAAGTTATGGATAAATTTATGTTTACCTAGATATTCTTCTAAGTTTTTATTAGTAATTTCAACTTTCTCGACTTTTTCAAGTAAGATTTTCTTAATTGCTTTTCTAATTAGAGAACCTAAATGACGTGCTAGTTCACGAACACCAGCTTCTCTTGTGTAATACTGAATAATTTCTAAAATAGCTTCATCTGTAATTGAAAACTCAGCTTCAGTAATACCATGAGCTTCTAATTGTTCTTTTAGTAAGTGATTACGAGCAATTTGTTGTTTTTCAATTTCAGTATAACTTGTAAGTTGAACAATTTCCATTCTGTCACGAAGTGGTGCCGGAATGTTTTCTAAGTAGTTTGCTGTTGTAATAAATAACACTTGTGATAAATCATAAGGAACTTCTAGGTAGTGATCCGAGAATTTTGAGTTTTGTTCTGGATCTAATACTTCTAGCATCGCACTTGCTGGATCCCCTTTATAATCTGATGAAAGTTTGTCAATTTCATCAAGTAGGAAAACCGGGTTAACAGTTTGGGCTTGTTCCATTGATTTTAAGATACGTCCTGGCATTGCGCCAACATAAGTGCGGCGGTGTCCTCTAATTTCAGATTCATCTTTAACTCCACCTAGTGAGTGCTTAACAAACTTGCGTCCTAATGCTTCTGCAATTGAGATACCTAAAGAAGTTTTACCAACTCCTGGAGGACCTACTAAGCAAAGGATAGTTTGCGGGTTTTTATTAGTTTTAATTTTAACAGATAAGTACTCAATGATGCGGTCTTTGACTTTATCAAGACCGTAGTGGTTTGCATCTAAAATCTTTTTAACTTCTGATAAATCATTACGATCTTCTGAAGTTTTATACCAAGGAAGTTTAACGATGAATTCTAAGTAGTTTTGAATTACGTTTGCTTCAGCCATAAAGCTTGAAGTTGATTGTAAGCGTGAAAGTTCGCTTAGTGCGTGAGCTTCAATCTCTTTTGGCATTCCTGCTTCACCGATTTGTTTGCGTAAACGTTCCATGTCTTCTTCACGTTTAGCGCGGTCACCTAATTCATTTTGAATAGCTTTCATGCGTTCTCTTAGGTAATATTCTTTTTGGTTTTCATCGATTGCTTTTTTAACTTCAGCGTTAATTTTTTCTTCAAGTTCAACAATCATTTTTTGTTGATTAATATCCATTAAAATGAATTTTAATCTCTTTAATACGTCTGGTTCTTCAACGTATTTATATTTTTGTAATTCGTTGATTTTTAAATTATAGGCAATTATGTCAGCAATTTTATCTGGAGTTGTTTCGCCCTCAATTTTCTCTAAAACCATTTGAGAATCTAATAATTGAGTTGGGTTTTTAGCAATTTCAGTAGTGATCATTTTAACAGTTGTAATGACTTCTTGAATATCTCCGTCAAAGACTTCTTCAAGTTCTTCGTATTCAACTTCAAATACGTCTTCTGTTTTCGTATATTCAACTACTTTAATTCTTTTAATGATATTAAACTTTACTTTGTAAGTATCATTAGGAAGTTTAATTTTCATTGCCAGTTTGGCTAAAACACCATATTCTTCAACATCCTCTGGAGTTGGGATATCAATTAATGGGTTTTTTTGAATTAGTAAAACTAAGTATTTACCATATTTATCTTCAGCTTCATCTAATGCTTTAAGTGAAAATGGTCTACCTACTTCAATTCTAAAATCATTATTTGGTAATGGGACAACTCCTCTTGTGACTAATGCCGGTAATATTTTTTTGTTAGGCATCATTTCACCTCCGAATATTTATTATTTATTTAACAATTTTTGCGTTTTCGTATAAGAAGTCTAATGTTTTAGAAAAACCAACTTCTAATTTAATTGAATTTTCATCAATGTATTTTTTGACTTCTGTTACTGGAATGTTATATTGAGATGCAATTTCTTCATATTTTTTAGTTACTTCATCATCAGTTGCAGTAATTTTTTCTGCATGCATAATTGCTTCAATAACTAACATTTGTTGTAATCTTAATTCTGATTGTTTATTTACTTCTTCAGTAAATTGTTCCATAGTTTGACCTGAAAATGAAATATATGTTTCTATATCTAAACCGTATTGTTTAGCTTGAGCTTCTAAGTTTTGTTTATATTGGTTAGTTTCATAATCAATCATCGCTTGTGGTATTTTAACTACTGAATCTTCAGTAACTTGTAATACTACAGAGTCAGTAACTCTTGCTTTTTCTTGAATTTCTTTAGCATTTAAAATATCTTTTCTAATGTGCTCTTTATATTCAGCAACAGTTTTAACTCCTAAATCTAATGAACGAACGAATTGATCATTTAATTCAGGACGTACTTTAACTTTAATTTCCCAAAGTTTAACTTCAAATACTACCGCTTGACCAGCTAAGTCTTCTGCGTGATAGTCTTCAGGGAATGATAAGTTGATATTTCTTTGTTCTTCAACTTTCATTCCTACCATTTGTTCTTCAAATCCTGGGATGAATTGACCAGAACCGATAACTAATTGATAATTTTCAGCAGTTCCACCTTCAAATGCGACACCGTCTTTTAATCCTTTAAAATCAAAGATAGCAGTATCTCCTTCTTCAAGTGTATCTCCTTCTTTATCTTTTAAAACTTCTTTTTTAGTTAAGTCTTGTTCTACTCTTAATTCAACTTCTTCATCAGTTACACTAATTTCTTCGCCGTCTACTTCAACACCTTTATAGTTACCTAGTGTAACATCTGGTTTGATTGGAACGATAAATGAAAAAGTAAATGATTTTCCTCTTTCAACAGTTGTAATGTCAAGATCAATTTCAGGTTCGCCAACGATTCTAAAAGTTTGATCTTTTAAAGCTTCGTCAAATTTGTGACCAAATACGTGATTTAAGGCATCTTCGTATAAGCCTTTGTCACCAAATTTAGATTCATATTGTTTTTGAGTAACGTGTCCTTTTCTAAATCCTTTAATTTGAACTTCATCTTTGATTAATTCAAACGCATGGGCTAAACCATGTTCAAATTCTTCTGGTGTTACCTCAAAAGTGTATTTTGCTGTGTTTTCATTAATTCTTTCTACTTTCATATTTATTTCCCTCCATTTAGTAAATTGTTTAAATTCCAATACATATTATACCATTAAGTTATATAACTAATGGTTTTTAGACTCATATATGCTGTAAACATTGCGTTTTTTGGTAAAATTAGGTAAAATATAATATATTTATTAAAAAGGAGAATTGTTATGATTACCATTAAAGAGGTTAAGACAAGGAAAGATTTGAACAAATTCATCGAATTTCCAAATACATTATACAAAGATAATCCATATTATGTTCCTTCTTTATACAAGGATGAGTGGAATCATTTAAAGAAAGGTAAAAACCCAGCTTTAAAGTATTGTGATTTAGTCATGTATTTAGCATACAATGAAAGTGGTGAAATTGTTGGTAGAACTGCCGCAATTTTAAACCATGAATACAATAAACAAAAAAATGTTAAACAAGTTAGATTTAATCGTATTGATTTTATTGATGATATCAAAGTTGTTAAAGCTTTACTTGACTCAGTTGAAAACTGGGCTAAAGAAAATGGTATGGATGAAGTTATTGGACCAATCGGATTTACTGATTTAGATAAACAAGGTCTACTAATTGAAGGTTTTGATGAAGAAGATATGTTTATTACTCTTTATCATTATCCATATTATCAAAAGCACATTGAAGCTTTAGGATACGGAAAAGATGTTGACTGGGTTGAATATGAAATTGATGTTAGTTCAATTGACGATGAGACTATTGAAAAAGTTCATAAATTAGCTGAAGTTGTTAATAAACGTTATGAATACCGATTAATTAAACCAAGTCGCTTGAGACTACCTAAATGGGGTAAAAAGATGTTTAAGATCTATAATGATGCTTTTGAAGAGTTATATGGTTTCTTAGCAATTCCAGATGATGTTATGAACTTCTACATCTCGCAAGTAATCTTAATTGTTAGACTAGAATATATTTGGTTTATTGTTGATAAAAACGATGATGTAGTTGGATTTGCATTATTAATGCCTTCAATGTCTGAAGTTACAAGAAAACATCGTGGTAAATTAAATATCTTTAACGCTTTATCATACTTAAAAGCGATTCAAGGTAAACACGAGACATTAGATATGTATTTTGTGGCAATTAATCCAGAAGATCAAAAGAAAGGAATTCCGGCAATTTTTATGGCTGACGCTTTAAAAATTGTTAAAAAGAACAAAGTTAAACGCGCTTTAACGGGTCCTGAACTTGAAAATAATCATGAAGTTATGAATTTATGGGGAAGATATCCTCATAGACAACACCGTCGTAGACGTTGTTATACTAAAAGAATTTAATAAAGGAGGGATTAAGCAATTATGCTTCTAAACAAATTAAAAGATGTTGCCTTAAGTGTTGCACCTGTAGTTGGAATAGTATTAGTCCTTCAGTTGATTTTATCAGTTGTTCCTGGCGGAACACCAGTGGCAATTGAATCACTAGTTAGATTCTTAATTGGAAGTGTAATTTTAATTACTGGATTAACTATATTACTATTTGGATTAGAATTATCAATTAATAAAGTTGGTGAGGAATCAGGGTTAGCACTTATTAAAACTAGAAATTTAGGTATTATTCTTACTGTTGCGGGTCTTTTAGGATTTTTCGTAGCAGTTGCTGAACCAGATTTATTAATTTTAGCTATGCAAATTAATGAGTTTAGTCAAGGCATGCTTAATACTTATTTAATTATCATCTCTATTGCTTTTGGGGTTGGGTTAATGATGATATTATCATTTTTGCGTATTATTTTTAAGTGGAAAATAAGACCGATATTATTTACATTATATGGAATCATTTTCTTACTTACGATTATCTTAGAAATTAGAAGCGGTGGTACATTATTCCCAATTGCATTTGATTCTAGCGCTTCTGTTACTGGAGCTGTTGCCGTGCCATTTATTTTAGCATTAGGTATTGGTGTATCAAGAGCTGATAAAAATGCCAAAGAGGAAGATTCGTTTGGAATGGTCGGAATCACTTCTGCTGGTACTATCATTGGTGCTTCTGTATATTTACTATTTAAGAGTCATTTAAAATTTCCAGAAGTAACGATAGCAAGTGATTCATTGGATGGTGTATTTAAACCATTTATCTTCGAATTACCGACTTACTTATGGCAAGCCGCATTAGCATTAGTACCATTTATTATTTTATATTTAATAATTAATGCGACAATATTAAAAGATAATAAACGTGATATTGGATCAAAATTAGTGGGTTTTTTATATGTCTTTATAGGACTTCTTCTATTTTTATTATCTGCAAATGTTGGTTACATTGGTATTGCAAGGGAATTAGGACAAAATATGGCGCAATTAGGAATCGTGCCAGTAGCAATAACTGGATTCGTTATCGGTGCATTAGTTATCTTGGCAGAATCATCAGTTCACGTATTAACCGATCAAATTTATAATGTTACTAGTGGTTCGCTTAAAAAAATACCAGTATTAATTGCCTTATCAATTGGTGTAGGTGTTTCAATATTAATTATGGTATTTAGAACTTATTTCGAGTGGTTAACTTTACCGATGTTAATTTTACCTTTATATGCTGCAGCACTGATTATGTCAATATTTACTCCGAATTTATTTGTCGGACTATCATTTGACTCTGGTGCTACTTCTTCTGGACCAATGGCCGCAACATTCATCTTGGGATTTGTCCAAGGAGTCGCAGTTTATTTTGGTGGTACAACTGCCACATTAGGAGATGTATTTGGAGCGATGGCTGCAGTAACGGTAGTACCAATTTTAGCGATTCAAATACTAGGTATTATTTATAATATTAAATTAAAGAGAGGTGCTAAAAAGAATGGTTAATTATTATGCATATATTATGATTGTCCCAAGAGGTAAAGCTTCGAAAATGGGGCAAACAGCCTTTGAACAAGGAATTAATAACTCAACAATTATTACTGGTAGAGGAGTTATTAAAGACGGCTTACTTAACTTATTAGGATTTTATGATAATCAAAAAGAAATATTAATTATGTTAGCTGATGAAAAAATAGGAAGTCACGCAACTAGCAAAATTAGTGAAAAATATAAACTCGGTAAGCCTCATAATGGAATTATGTTTTCAATGAAACTTAAAGAAGCTTATGGTGTTGAAGGAATTGATTTACCAAGTATTAAGGAGGATAATACGAATATGAAAGTTATATTTACTATAGTTGACCGAGGATTATCAAGTCAAGTTGTAGAGTGTGCTAATAAAGCAGGAGCTACTGGTGGCACAATTATTAATGGTCGCGGTAGCGGAATTGAAAATGCTCCAAAATTATTTAATATTGAAATTGAACCTGAAAAAGAACTTGTCTTAACAATTGTTTCAGCAAAACAAAAAGATAAAATCGTTAATGCTATTAAAGAAGAAATGAAAATTGATGAACCAAATAAAGGAATCATTTTCGTAATCGACTTGGCAGAAACATTCGGATTATATAATCCAGATAAATAATTATTTGCGGCTTTATTAAGCCGCTTTATATTACCATAAAATTAAAAAGGAGGTGCACAAATGGACTCAAGACATTATAGAAAAGGAAGAATGGATAACCCAACAAATTATACAATCGCGATTAATAAATTAAGAGAACGCGGAGTTGAAGTTGAAGATATCGCGAAAATTACGCATGAGCTTCAAACAAAATACATTAAAGATTTAACTTTAGAAGTATGTATTGAACACGTAACAAGAGTTATTTTAAAACGTGAAGTACAACACGCTATTTTTGTGGCAATTGATTTAGATGTTTTAGCAGAGAAAAAGATGTTATCTGAACCACTTCAATCAATTGTTGAATCAGACTTAGGATTATTCGGAGTTGATGAAATATTAGCGTTATCTGTTGTTAACGTATACGGATCAATTGGAATGACCAACTTTGGTTATGTAGATAAATTAAAACCTGGAATTATCGGTCACTTAGATAATGAAGGTAAAAGTGAAGGTAGAGTTAATACTTTCTTAGATGATATTGTTGGTGCAATTGCAGCAAGTGCGTCATCATCAGTAGCTCATAACTATTTAGGTTAATTATATTAAAATAAAAAGAGGCGGCTGCCTCTTTTATTTTTATCTTAATTATTTAATTCGCATTACTTCTCTTGCAATCATTACTTCTTCGTCGGTTGGAATTACGAATACTTTGACTTTTGATTTGCAGCAGTTAATTTCAGTAGTTCCTCTAGTTTCATTTTTCTTGCTACTAATTTTAACTCCTAAAACTTCTAATTTATCTGTAATTAATTTTCTCATATCAGCTGAATTTTCACCGATACCAGCAGTAAACACGATTGCATCTAATCCGCCCATTAATACATAATATGATCCAACATAGTCACAAATACGTTTTACTTGAACGTCGATAGCTAATTTAGCTAATTCGTCACCTTCTTGTGCGGCTTTCATTAAATCACGGTTATCTGAATATTGTTTAGACATTCCAAGATATCCTGATTTTTTATTTAAAATATTTAATACTTCGCTAACTGATTTGCCTTCTTTGTTCATAATAAACTCAACGATAGTTGGGTCAATATTACCTGAACGAGTTCCCATTGGGAATCCTTCAAGTGGTGTAAATCCCATTGATGTATCAATTGATTTACCATCAACTACTGCGCTTAGTGAAGCTCCGTTTCCTAAGTGCATAACGATAATTTTAGAGTTTTTAGTTCCTAATAATTCGATTGCTTTTTCAGAAACATATTGGTGTGATGTTCCGTGGAATCCGTATTTTCTAACACCATATTTTTCATACCATTCGTATGGTGTTCCATATATATAGTTTTCTTTTGGCATTGTTGTGTGGAAAGTAGTATCAAAAACAGCTACTTGTTTAACATTAGGTAATGCTTTTTTGAATGCTTTAATACCAGTAATATTTGCTGGGTTATGTAGTGGTGCTAAATCACTAATAGCAACTAATTCGTCAACTACTTCTTTTGTAATTAAAGTTGAAGTTAAAAATTTTTCTCCACCTTGAACAACACGGTGACCAACACCTTGGATTTCTTCTAGATTATTAATAATTTTATGGTCTGTTAATCCTTTAAGTAACATATCAACGGCAACAGCGTGATCTTTAATATTAGCTACAGTTTTTACTTTTTCACCGTTAACTTCAATAGTAAATACTGCTTCTTGTTGACCAATTCTTTCTACTAAGCCTTTAGTAATAACTTTTTCGCTTGGCATTTCAAATAATTGAAACTTTAGCGATGAACTTCCTGCGTTTACTGCGATAATTTTCATAATTAAAACCTCATTTCTTATAATTATATAATATATAATTTTATTATAAATATCAAGAATAAATGTTCATGTTAGCTACTTTGTGGTAAAAGATATAAATAAATGGCTAAAAATTGTAATGTCGTTCCTAGAATAACGAAGATATGCCAAATAAAATGAGAATATTTAAAAGGTCTTAAGGCGTAAAAGATAACACCAATTGAATAAGCGACACCACCAGCTAAAATAAACCATAATGAATGTGGGTAATTAGCAAGTCGTGGCATAAAGAACACTCCGGACCATCCTAATAGTAAAAATAATACGATATGTAGTTTTTGCCACTTATAGACCATGACCGCTTTAAGTACAATTCCAACTATAATAATAGCCCATTGT
>DUQW01000067.1 GCA_012837585.1 Acholeplasmataceae bacterium | reverse complement strand
TTGTCAGCTTGTTCTCTAATTGTTTTAAAGATGTTTTCGTTTAATAGGCTTGCTTCAACTGATTCAAATGATAACATCTTTGATTGTAAGAGTGAATGCCATCCTAAAACACCTAAACCTAGGGCTCTATTTTCTACTGCGAAGTTATATGATTTTCTCATAAAATAAAAAGCGTCATTTTTATCTCTATCATTAGAATCTCTTAATCTTTCTAGTTTATCAATAAAATCTTGCATTACTGCATCTAAAAAGAAAATCATTGTTTCTACTGCATCAGTATCTTTCCATTCATCAAAATATAATAGATTCATTGAAGATAAGTTACATACAAATGACCACTGGGTATTATTAGGTAAGGCTATCTCTGAACATAAATTAGAGTGAGTAATTGGATAATCTTTATACCACGTTGGTTTATTATTATTTACTGTGTCAGTAAAGAATATATAAGGATATCCCATTTCTACACGTCTTTGAAGTAATTTAGCCCAAGTTCTTCTCTTATCAGCATCTCCGCCAATCATCTCAAGTAACCATTCATCAGTTACGGTAACGCCGTGATTTAAATTTTGAATTTCGTTACCTTCAGTACCAATTTCTAAAAATTCATCAATATCAGCGTGATCAATTGGTAAATATGCAGCAAATCTTCCTCTTCTTGCTGAACCTTGGCTGACTGTGTCAGTCATTTGTTCAAAAAGTTTCATAAAATGTACGGCCCCTGATGAGTATCCGTTATTTTTAATTTCAGCGCCTCTTCCTCTAACATCCCCAAAATATCCAGAAGTACCACCGCCGTATTTACTCATCATCCCAACTTCACTTGATGAATATAAAATTCCGCCCATATCATCAGAGATATATGACCCGAAACATGATATTGGAAGTCCTCTATCATTACCGAAATTAGTCCATACTGGTGTTGAAAGTGAATAATACCCCTGGCCTAGGTAATGATAGAATTTATCTGCAAAACCGTTAATGCCTAAGATTTTTTCGGCCCTGTCGGCAATTTCTCTTAGTCTTTCTTCAGGTGTTTGACCCTCTCCTAAGTAACCGCGACTTAAGAAAAGTCTACTATTTTCTGTAAGCCAATAAAAATTTTCTCTCATGTTATCCCCCTATTAGAATAGATCATCAGCAGTGATACTGCGTGATCTTTTTGTATAGTTAACTGATCTTTTTTCAAAGAAGTCAACGTGTTTGGTTGCGACTACTTCATCATCAAACCAATCGGTCTTTTTAACTTCTTCTTCATCTACTTCAAAGATTCTTTCAAGACCGATTGCTTCTAGCGAATTATTTAACCTATTTTTAATAAATTCTTCTACTGTATATCTTGGCATAAAGTCTAGTTCTCCATCTTCAAAGATCCAATCTAGTACTTCGTGTTCTGATTTATAAGCTTCTTTTACTAAATCATAGATATCATTTGCCATATCTTCATCAAACCATTTTGGTCTTTCTTCTTTAATAGTATTAATTAAATCAACACCAAACTCTCCGTGTAGTTGTTCTTCTTTTGAAGTAGCTTCAATAACGTTAGAAATTCCGCTAAATAAGTTTTTATATTTATTAAATGACATAATGATTAAGAATTGACTAAATAGAGAAATATGCTCAATAAAAGCGGAAAATAATAAGATGGCGATAGCGTAATCTCTTTCGCTTCCAGTTCTTGCATAATCATTATGTTTCTTTAAATAGTTAACGCGCCTTGATAATGCAGGAATATCATCAATTTTTTCAAATTCCGTATTTAATCCAAGTAATTCAAGTAAGTGAGCGTAAGCGTCACTATGTCTTACTTCAGATTCAGCAAACGTATGACCTACGTTTGCAAGTTCTGGTTTTGGTAATCTTTTATATAAATCACCCCAGAACTCTTTAACGTCTACTTCGATTTGAGCGATTGCTAACATTGAGTTTTTAATCGCAGTTCTTTCATGATCTAAAACATTAATTTTATAATCTTGAATATCTGAAGTATAGTTATATTCTGTATGTAACCAGTAAGAGTGTTGGATCGCTTCTTTATAAGCTTCTAATTCTGGATACTCATAAGGTTTTAAGTTCTTTCTTGGTTTAAAGATATCTCTTTTTCTTAAGTTTTTTCTCTCTTCACGGTATAAAATATATTTTTTAGCTGTACGTGTGTGTTTATTAAGCATTAAGACTTCTTCAACTTTATCTTGGATTGTTTCAACATCAACACTAGTTTCTTTAAAACTAGCTACTACTTCGTTGGCACAATCCAAGATATTTTGAGTAGTCATTTCTTCTGATTCATTGTTAGCTTTAGTAATAGCGATAATAATTTTTTCTTTATTAAAATCTACGATATCGCCGTTTCTTTTTATTACTGTCTTTATCATATGTTTCTCTTGTATACTCTATTTAATGATTATAGTATTAAGCGAGTATACATTTCCTTTCTTAATATTTTATACTATAATCAAAATTAAGGCACTGTGGATTTGAGTCATTTATATGTAGCTTAGACTACCATAAGGAGAATCTTACCACAGTTCTTATTTTTTACTATTAATTAGTTATCTAGCGCTAGACGCTTTATCACAAGAGTATAGGAATAAGGATCCTGTGTCAAACATCAGTGCCAAATAATTTTAAAGGGGTGATTTACATGTATCTAGTCGGTATCGATATCGCTAAATACAACCACCAATGCTTCATAGCTACTGAAGCTGGTGAAGTTATCAATGAATTTTCATTTGATAACAACTTATTAGGTTTTAATGAGTTATTAAAAGCCTTAAAGTCCTTAGACCAAAGCCAAGAAATAAAAATCGGCCTTGAAGCAACAGGACATTACGCTAACACATTAAAACAGTTTATCTCAGCAAAAGGTTATACATTCGTAGAATTTAACCCTTATCTTGCAAAACAGTTCTTCAAATCCACCACAATTAGAAAAACTAAAACTGATAAAGTTGATGCAAGATTACTGTCTAGTATGTTAGCCACTGTTAACTACAAGGCCTTACATACTAAATATTATCACATTAATGAATTAAAAGCACTCACAAGGGCTAGAGATTCATTAATAACAGATAGATCTAACTATCTCGTTCAGATAACAAACGCTTTAGATAACGTATTTCCAGAGTTTAAATCCTTTTTCAATAATAGACTTGGTGATACTGCCCTTTATATTCTAAACAAATATAATAGTTTAGAAAAGATATCTAAAATAACTAGAAACCAATATGATAAAATCAGAAGGGTTTCAATGGGCAAATTTACCTATAATAAATTATTACTCCTAAAGCGACTAGCTAAAGATTCTGTAGGTATAAAAAGCGGAACTTATTTTTCTTTAATTAAACGTTATATAAGTTTAATCAATAGTCTTAATAACGAACTTAAAATAATTGAAAACGATATTTATGAAATCATGAATATGGTTGACACTAAACTAACAACTATTCCTGGATTAAGTTTAATGTCTGCAGCTATTATCATTGGAGAAATAAGCGATATTAAAAGATTTAGTAGTCCAAGTAAGCTAACTGCGTATGCTGGGTTTGACATCGCTATTTATCAATCAGGCGAGCAAAAATTCTATGGTAGATTAGTCAAAAGAGGATCACCGCTTTTAAGAAAAACTATTTGGAACTTAGTTTTTGGATCTATTCGACTAATTCCACAAATAACAGAGTTTTATTACAAAAAACGCGCTGAAGGTAAACATCATAAAGTGGCATATTCTGCGATTTGCAGAAAGTTAATTAGGTTAATATATTTTATTGAATCAACAAATACTACATTTGACATAAAACAATATAGATAATTAATAATTTGTAGCTAATTATTAAATCTAAATAATTTTAAATTTAGGCCTAATATTTAGGTTTTTTCAAATTGATCTAGTTAAAATACTTGACTATTCAATAGTTATCTCCTATAAATATTTTAATATGTCGTTATATACTTCAAATTTAATAAATTCACCATCAATTTTAACTTGTGGTAATTGGATTAATCCTTTAGAGATTAAAGTTTGTCTTGCTTCATCATTTTCGCTAATATTTAATTCTTCATAATTTATTTTCTTTAATTCTAACCATCTTTTTAACATGGCACATTTACTGCAACCAGTGTTGCTGTATAAGACAAGTTTTTTGTTCATAATATCCCCCTTATTTATAACACTATTTATATTTTTTATAAAAATGGTTTGTTGTGTAATTATATATTACCTTATGTTAAAAGATGAGTCAAGGTTAAGGCTTTGAAAATCAAATGAAAGATTTTTCATAATATTTTATGTATTTATAAACTTGCCAAAAGACATTAAAAAAGGTTGAAAATTTTAATTTCAACCTTTTTGATGTTGATTTTATTCCCATTCAATTGTCCCTGGAGGTTTACCAGTAATATCATATACAACACGTGATACCCCCGGAACTTCTTTTACTATTTTTTCAGCTAGTTTAGTTAACTTTTTATCAAAATAATTAACTTCACCTTTTCTTGCATCTACAGAATCAATAATTCTTACAGCAACTACATAAGCATAATTTCTTATACCGTCTTTTACACCAGTTGACTTAGAATCAGTAACAACTGTAAATGATTGGAATGGATTGATTTTATTTTTTCTTAGGAATTCTTGTAAGATATAATCGCTTTCTTTAGCGATATTTAACTTTTCTTCGGTGATTTCACCTAAGATTCTAACCCCTAGTCCTGGGCCAGGAAATGGTTGGCGGTAAATGAACTCTTTTTTAAGCCCTAGTTTTAGACCTAGCTCTCTTACTTCATCTTTGGTTAAGTGTCTTAACGGTTCAATTAACTCAAAACCTAACTCTTCAGGAAGTCCACCAACATTATGATGACTTTTAACGAAGCCCTTACCTTTTTTACTTTCCTCGATATCACTTAAAATAGTACCTTGAGCAAGATATTTACAGTTAGGTATTTTTTTAGCGGCTAATTTAAAAACGTTAATAAATTCGCGACCAATAATCTTTCTTTTTTCTTCAGGATCAGTAATTCCTTTTAGACTTGACAAGAATTTATCTTTTGCATCGACAACCATTAAATTTAAATTGTTGTCGATTGCTAGTTTTTCTATTTCTTCAACTTCATTTTTTCTCATTAATCCTGTATCAACAAATACACAATGAAGTCTATCTTTATATTCTTTTTCTAATACTACTGCGGCCACTAGTGAATCAACACCACCAGATAAACCTAAGATTACTTGATCTTTCATATTATTTAACTCCTTTA
>DUQW01000066.1 GCA_012837585.1 Acholeplasmataceae bacterium | reverse complement strand
GTCATGTGCGAACTACTTTATAATTTAGTTTTACGCTGTAAATCCTCCAGAATAGCTCCTGCTTTCTCCATTAAGTAGCTATGCCATTCTTCCTTCTTAAAAAAAGCACTTGGATGTCTGATAAAAGTTATATCCGTAGACACGTCTTCAAACTCAAGATGAGCCACCTTTCCTAAAAATCTACCAATCTTTCTATCTTTTTTCTCTAATCTGCATTTATTCTTTATAAATACTATATCGTTATTCTTCTCAATTAATGGCCAGAGATATTGTGCACTACTCGACCCTAAAAAAATACAATGAGTTGGTTTCATAATTTTCAGTAACTCAAAAAACACCTTCCATCCATCTTTATAGTCATTTGGTGTAGGTCTTCCTTTAGTAGTTTGCATTGTTCGTTGAATAAAGTTATAGAAAGCAACATTCGACCAAAGAGCTTCTTTATCTACATTATCACTTCCAGTAAGAGCATAGTGAGTGTTTCTAAAAAAATTCCAAGAAGAACCATTAAAAACGTCCTCAATAGTACCAATTGTGCCATTTTTATTAAGGAAATCTTTCTTTTTAATTTCATTTCGTGCATAGTGACTTTCACCAATAAGCAAAAGTTTATTATCATCATAATTATTTCCTACCCAAGGATACCATTGTAAACCTTTTACTTTGTCAAAAAGCTCATTATGTTTGTTTGTTTTCATAGTTGTTTTTTAATGTTTATATTTAAATATTGTAACACACAGACTAAACGAAACGGTTATTTATTTTAGAATCTAGTTTTATGCTGCAATTCCTTCAAAATAGGTCCTGCTTTTTCCATTAAATAATTGTGCCACTCTTCTTTCTTAAAAAAAGCACTTGGATGTCTGATAAAAGTTATATCCGTAGACACGTCTTCAAACTCAAGATGAGCCACCTTTCCAAAAAATCTTCCAATCTTTTTATCCCATTGCTCTATAGTGCATTTATCCTTTATAAATTCTATATCATCATTCTTCTCAACTAATGGCCAGAGATATTTTGATCCACCTGAACCTAAAAAGATACAATGCGTAGGCTTTATTACTTTTAGCAATTCGAAAAACACCTCCCATCCTGTTTTATAGTCAGATGGAGAAGGTCTATCTCCAGTAGTATGCATTGGTCGTTGAATAAAGTTATAGAAAGCTACATTTTTCCAAAATGCTTCTCTATCCACATTATCATTTCCCGTAAGAGCATAGTGAGTATTTGTAAAAAAGTTCCAGGTAGATCCATCAAGAACATCCTCTACAATACTAATTGTTGCATTCTTATCTCTAAGAAAAGAATTATAACAGTCCAAGTCTTCTTCACCATTATCACCTTGTGCATAGTGACTTTCACCAACAAGCAAAAGTCTGTTTTCATTATAGTTAGAACCTACCCATGGAAGCCATGTTAGTCCTTTTACTTCATTAAAAAGCTCTTCATACGTGTTTGTTTTCATAATAGTTTATTTATTTAATATTTATAGATTCAAAATATAACGTTTTAATGTACTGCTGTAGTTATTTCACGCATACTACTCCCCTTTCTTAGACAATTTCTTTACTAATTTAAGTTAGTTTCTTTACTCGCCCAATTGGGCGAGTAAAGAAACTACGCCACTAAAAGATACATTTGCTCTGGCGTTTTATACTCCAGAGATTGATGAGTTCTTTCAGCATTATAAAATTTCATGTAATCCTTTATTTTATGATACAACTCCAAACCATTTGATGATGGTTCTAGATATATTTTCTCGTATTTTAAGTTTCGCCAAAATCTTTCAATAAATATATTGTCTATTGCCCGACCCTTGCCATCCATACTCAGCTGTAAATCTTTATATGAAGCTGTAAACTCGGTGAAAGTGG
>DUQW01000007.1 GCA_012837585.1 Acholeplasmataceae bacterium | reverse complement strand
ATGAAAGGGATTGTTATAAGCAAAAAAATATCCAACCTTTTTATTGTTATTAAATACGTTATATTTTTCGTAATCTAAAAATACTTTTAATGTAATGGTTTTTGAGATTCTAATCACTATTACTTCTCCTTATGTTGTTTAACTAAATTATAACATTTATTTAATATGATATTAAGAAAAAGGCCAATCTTGCGATTGACCTTTTATTATTTTAATTATAGTATTTAGCTTGAGCGCTAAATAATTCATAATACTTATTTTTATTTTGCATTAACTCATAATGAGTACCAGATTCTAGTATTTCCTCGTGATCTAATACTATAATCTTCTGGCAGAACTTACAACTACTCATCCTGTGTGAAATAAAGATTGAAGTTTTATTTTTAGTTAAATCATTAAATTTTAAATAAATTTCTTCTTCAGCTAACGGGTCTAGTGCACTTGTTGGTTCATCAAGGATAACGAATGGTGAGTTTTTGTATAAAGCGCGTGCGATAGCGATTTTTTGTTCTTCTCCACCACTAAATTCCTCTCCGTCATCTTGCGAGAAACGGTTATACATGGTCGCGTTAACTCCCTCCGGTATTTTTTTAAGTCTTTCACCAAAACCAGCTTCAATTAATACTTTTTCTACTCCCCTATCTTCTTCGCCGATAGTAATATTATCTTTAATTGAATAACTAAATAATTTGAAATCTTGGAAGACTATTGAAAACATATCTCTAACCGATTCTTCAGAATACTTAGAAATATTTTTACCATTAACTAGTATTTCTCCTTCAGTTGGATCATATAGTCTTGCTAGTAGTTTGATAAATGTTGTTTTACCGGCTCCGTTTTCTCCAACTATCGCAATCTTATCATAAGGATTAATAGTTAAGTTAATATCTTTTAAAATGTAGTTTTCAGTATTTGGGTACTTAAATGATACATTCTTAAACTCTATAGAGAGTTCATTCGTATCTAATACTTCACTACCATATTTCATCTTAGACTCTAAGTTTAAGAATGTATCGTAGTGTGATAGATATGTATTCATTAATTTTAATGTTGAAAATGCAACTAAAATTTGAGTAATTGAAGCACTTAAAGTTGTTATTGCTCCTACATATCTTAATACTTCACCAACGCTAATAAAACCGTATAGTGCTTTTAATCCAACATATGCATATGATGTAAATAATAATAAATGACTCATTAATAATGATATTCTTTCAAATCTATTTTGAAACTTAACAAAGTCCCACCACGCTTCTTCTGAAGAAGTTCTTTTATCTTTCATAATTGAAAGAATCATATCTTGCATATGATAAAGTCTTACATCTTTACCTAGTTGATAATCCATATTAACTCTAAATAGATATCCAAATCTACGGTTAGCGTCAATATTTCTCATAGTAACGTTATACATAATGCCTTGAAGTTTTGCATTTAATAGTGCAGATGCTATTACTGCTGCTAGTAAGAAAATAAGAATTGATAATCCGGAAAGTGGATGATTCAACACTTTTGATAACGTTGAATCATGTGGGTTATTTTTAATAACTACTACTCCAATTAATAAAACTATTGAATATATTATTTGAAGAGTATATTTTAGTATCCCTTGGAAGACAAGATCAGCAAACGCTAATAAGCCACCATTACTATTAGAACCTTCTTGAGCCATAGTAATTAATTCCATTACCTTTTGGTCTTCTTGAAGTTCATAATCAAGATCAATTGCTTTTAAGCTAATTGCTTCTGCTAACTTAAATTCAATTACTACTCCTCTTTTCTCAATTATATATGTTGTTATATGTTGGATAATTGCTAACCCTAAATTAATTGAAATCATTAGTAAAACAGTATTAAATACTTCTTCTTTAGTTTGGCCTAAAATAAGACCATCTAAAATTAAATAAGAAAATATAATATTAACAAACGGTGTTACTGAGGCTACTATTCCTCTAATAATATAAGTTATAACGTATAAAGGAGACATTTGAAATAATAACTTAATATTTTTAAGTGTCTTTTTCATATTATTCCTCCTCCTTATAGTATTGACTTTGGACATCAAAAATATATTTATATTGTCCATTTAAAGCCATTAACTCATCATGAGTACCTACTTCTAAAATTTTACCGAATTCCAAATAAATAATCCTGTCGCAAAATCTAGTTGAAGAAAGTCTGTGTGAGATAAAGATTGATGTGTTACCTTTGGTAAACTCATCATATGCCTTATACATTCTTTCTTCATTAAGTGGATCTAGGGCACTTGTTGGCTCGTCTAAAACTAAGATTGGAGCATTTTTATATAAGGCTCTTGCTAACATTAATTTTTGAGTCTCACCACCAGATAGTGAAATACCACTTGTTTCAAAGTGTTGAGTGATATAAGTTAATTCTTTATTAGGAAGAGAATCAATTTTTTCTTTTAGACCGGCTTTTTTAATTGCGTCATTAAATCTATTTCGATCTTCTTTTCCTTGTGGCTTAGTAGTCACGTTTTCTAATATAGTAAATGCTAGTGGTTCAGAATCTTGAAATACTACACTAAATAATTCCATATAATCATTAATATTAAATTCTAAGATATCAATATCATTAATTAATATCTGGCCACTAGTTGGTCTGTATAATCCAGTAAGCAATTTAATTAATGTAGTTTTCCCGCTACCATTAGGACCAACTACCGCTAGTTTTTCACCTGCTTTTATTTCTAAATTAAAGTTTTCTAATATTACTTTATCGGTATCAGGATAAGTAAATGTTACATCTTTAAATGTAATTTTAATTGGATGAGTTAGTTTACTAATATCTAAACCTTTTTGATGATTAAAGACATTAGGCATCTCAACAAACTCTCGGTAGTAATTAACATCGATATTCATTCTTCTTAAGTTATTAAATGACTCTGTAAAACCGTTAACCCAAGCAGTAAAACCAAAGACTAATCCAATTAAGAAGGTAAATGTTGCAACATCAATCTTGCCGTCAATTACCATTACAATTAACAGTGCGTAAGCTATCGCATCTCTTATAAATAAAAATATTGAGTCACTTGCGTTAGCAAGTAAATATCTTAGATGGGTTTTTGAACTAAAATCAACTCTTTTTTTAGTTAAAGTATCAAAGATTTTGATAAACCAATTTTTCATTTTAAAAATTCTAATATCTTTTCCGTATCTCGGATCGGTTAAGTCTTGTAGTAAAAAGTATCTTTCTCTTCCTAACTTTGATGTTTCAGGGTATATCTTTTTGACATACTCATTAGCTTTATGTGAAAGATAGATATTAATTAAACTCATCACTAAAACAATTAAAATAACCCAAGGAACATAGATCGCCACTACTACTGTATATACGATAAACCCGATAATATTTATTATTATTTTAGGTGTTTCTTTTAACATTCCTTCAACACCAACCCAGTTTGAAGATAGGCTCTCTAGTGATTGGCTTACTTTTTGTTGACCGCTCTTTGGTTCAATTAGCTCATAGTCTTTTGAAATATAATGAGTTGAGGCTTCAATCATAAAAACATTTAGTCTTGAAAATGTTGAAAGCCAAGTATATTTATTCAAACTATAGCTATTTAATATTTGAATGATAAAACTAAATAAGACAATACCCGCTACTACTCCAAGATAAGGTATTACGTCAATGTTATTAGATAACATATAAACAATACCACTTGTTGTAAGTAAGGTAATGATTGGTATTAACAATTCACAGATGATATGAATTATTAAATATCTTTTCATCTTTTTATCGTATTCAAATGATTTATTAAGTACATACTTCATATTAGTAATAACTGAATACATAAAAATCTCCTCTTTTCTAATTATAGTCTAGCAACTATATTTTTTAATGTCACGCAACAAAATGTTGCTTTAATATTTTATCTAAAACGAATTAAATTATCTAAATAAAATAGATAAGAGATAACCTGCTAGATTATCTCTTATCATATTAATCTTCTTCTTTTAGTTTTTCTAGTAATTCTTTTTTAACTTTAAAAGCGAGTGGTGTCATTATTAAGGTAACAATTGATCCCAATAGGGAAACAACACCTAATATAATATCCCATTTATCACGGTGTTTTACCAAATATATAATTGACAACACTAGAAAAATAAAACTTGTAACCGGAAATAGGATTGTATAAATTTTTAATCTTATATTATAATTTTTTTCTTTTTTCATATTTCTTCTTCTGTTTCTATTTCAACTGGTTTATTTTTTATTTTGTTCCAAGTTTTTTGAAATATAATTGGTGTAAATAATAAAAATAATGTACTTATTAAGAAATTAATGATTGAATATGCTTGATATACTTTATCCATTTCATATAGAAAGTGTAATCCAAATCCGAAAAACACTATTACCCCAATTGGAAATAGAAAACATAACAAATATTCTTTAATCATATAAAATAAGTTCTTTTTCATTATTTAATCTTATATCTCCTAGTATATTTTTCTTCCCCGTAATGTCTGTTACTTACCCAGTAAACTTCTTTAGTAGTTTGGTTGAAGATGATACTGTGGATTGTATAAACTTTGTTTCCTGATAATCCAGTAGTATTAACTCCTACTAATGATAATACTTCCATCGCATCTTCCATATCAGCTACTTTACTTCCTCTTTGATTTAAGGCATTTCTAATAATTTCGTATCGATCTTCACCACGTTTCATATCACCTTCTTGATAGTATCCTGGTGTAATAATAAAGTTAGTAACGATTTGATATTTATTAGTACCTGTTAAATCTTGAGCGTCACCTTTACGAATTACGTTTAACTGTCTTAAAGTACCGTCAGTATCTGTTGCATCTTGTCCGTGAATATATTCTAAGATAGCTGAATTACCTTGAGCGTCAGCTACCATATAATGGAATGATGTATTAGCTGAATCATGCAAATTATATCTAACTGCAATTTGAATAGCTTCTTCAACTGTTGCTGCATAGTCTAACATCATTCTTAGTAGTACTGTAGATGTTGTATTTGGCTTATTAGGGTCATTTTGGTCAGTTGAGTGACTTTCATTTCCTGGACCTTGATAACTCATGAAAATACCAATTGTTAATCCTTTTTCGTTCATTCCATCAAGTGGTGCGTATGCTGCAGCTAGTGTATTAAATTTAGATCCAATACCTTTCATTTTACTATTAGGATCAACTCCTACGAAGTTTAAGTCAACTGTTGAAATTGAAGCATATCTTCCTTTTGGATTAGTATGAACGATTGCGACATTCGTTTTACTCATGTCGTAGTTTCTACCGAAAATACTATCACCATTTTCAGCTTTAACTGAAAATGATGAACAACCAATTTCTGATTCATCAATTGATAAATCGAATAATCCTCTAGTAATTTTACCAGTTAAGAAATTAATCAGTTCTTTATCTGAACCAATTCCACCACGGTCAACATAGTCTTCTAAAAAATAGTCTCCGTGGATTTTCATTTCATAAACATATCCGTCTTCTTCATTACCTGGCATAATTTCTTTAATTGAGGCAATAGTTCTAATTTCGTTTCTCCAAGTAATTCCAACTACCAATGCTAATGTTAGTATTAGTCCTAAAAATGAAAATAATACAATTTTTAATATCGTTTTTAATCTTTTACTCATGTTCTTATCCTTTTCTTTATTAAGAAATCCCTTCTTTTATTTTTTTACTCTATATCTAAAAGTAAATTTATCTTTTCCGTAATTACGATTACTTACCCAATAAACTGTTTTTTCAGTTAAGTTATAAATGGCACTGTGAACTGTAACACATTTAATATCATTATTATAATCTCTTAAGGCTGCCGCACTTAAAATTGACATTGCATCTTTTTCATTAGTAACAATACCTTTTCTATCTTTTAATTCCTTTAAAACTATTTCATAACGATCATAACCATATTTATGATCTCCTTTTAAGTAATAGTTAGGATAAACGATAAAGTTAGTAATAATTTGATATTTATCAGTTCCCGCTAAACTCTTTGGATCATTTTTATATGTAACTTTTAATTTTCTCTTTGATCCATCAATATCAGTTGAGTCAGTACCAGTAATGTATTCTAAGATTGCTGAATTACCATTAGCGTCAGCAATCATATAATGGAAAGATGTGTTAGCTGAATCGTGCATATCATATTTTTCAGCAATAGCTACCGCTTCTTCAATTGTTGCCGCGTTATCTAACATTAAACGAAGTAGGGTTGTTGATGTAATATCAGGTTTACCAGTGTTTTGGTCAGTTGCAACAATTGTTTCACCAGGTCCTTGGAAACTCATAAATATTCCAAATGATAATCCTTTTTCGTTTATACCATCAAGTGGTGCATATGCAGCAGCAAGTGCGTTAAATTTAGCTCCTAATCCTTTAATCTTAGTATTAGGGTCAATTCCTAAAAATCTTAAATCAACGGTTGATACTGATGCATATCTTCCCTTTGGCTTAGTATGAACTAATGCCACATTAGTTTTAAATAAGTCATAGTTTCTAGCAAAAATGGCATCTCCATTTTTACTTCTTGATGCAAATCCAGTGCATCCTACTATTTCTGGTTCTTCAATTTTAATTTTAAATAATCCTTTAGTAATCTTTTTAGTTAAAAAATCGATTAATTCTTGATCATTTTTTAAGCCCCCGCCTTTAACAAAATCATCAAGATAATAGTTACCATGAACAGTCATTTCATAAACATATCCGTCTTCTTCATTACCTGGCATAATTTCTTTAATACTTTTTAATGTTTTAATTTCATTTCTCCAAATAATTAATATTAAGATTAATAGTAGTAATACTAATCCTCCCAGAGAGATAAGTGAAATGCTAATCCAATTTAATGCTAAAATCATATTAATTACCCCTTTTTTATATAATTGTAACCAAATGTAAATTGGTCTATATCATTATAACGAAAAGAGATTATTGATTCCATTTATAAAATAATTGTCGGAAACAATCGCGAATTATGGAAGATTGTAGTATTTATAAATTTAGACTTTATGACTTTATTATGCCGTTTTATGAAAATTACATGTGTTTTTATAAATTTTAATATATTGTTAATTTACACATATTTATTAATTAATTTTAATAATTTTATCATATTGAAATAATATATATTTTCTTATAAAATATAAACTAAAGGATGGTGATTTTATGCAAACTAAAAAAGATAAATTTCCTTTCATCGCGTTAATCATTACTCTTATATTAATGGTGCTAACTATATCATCGACTATTTATTACGTTATAACTTTTAGTTCACTTAGTAATTTACCAGAAGGCTTCCCTCAAGAACGAATGCCTAACTTAGTTTCGTTATATATTTCACTTGCACTAGGGATTGTTGCAGTAATTTTAGAGTTACTCGCTTTTTTCATTACTAATATAACTGCTAAATTAACTTTTAGAATTTTATTATTTCTATATTTTATTTATGCTAGTGTTAATAATGTAATTGGGTTAATTAAATTATTTAGTCTTTACCGGGAAGATCATTTGCTGGTAAGGTCTAGTGATTTCGTTATAGTAATTTCTAGTCTTTTTATATTTTTAATTTTGTTTGTCTTAAATTATGTAACATTAGCGCTTCTAATTAAAAAAGAAAAAGATGCTAATCCTTATGATACTGATATTATATAAACAAAAAAGGAGTTTTTAACTCCTTTTATTTTTTTATTATCTGGCGGAGGAAGAGGGATTTGAACCCTCGCACCGGTCTCCCAGTCTAACGCGTTAGCAGTGCGTCCTCTTCGGCCTCTTGAGTATTCCTCCTGGTGACGTACTTAACGTACGCCTTTATAATATAACTTATTTTTAGCCTTTTGTCAATTTTTAATCATTGTTAGGGCTACTTTTTGTCTTTGTTTATCAACGCTTAGGACATATACCTTAACAATATCACCAACAGCTACAACATCAGATGGATGCTTCACATATGATTTTCTCATCTTAGAAATATGTAATAATCCGTCCTCATGTAAACCAACGTCAATGAACGCACCGAAGTCAACTACGTTTCTTACTGTTCCTTGAAGTTCCATTCCTTCATGCAAATCATCTAGTGATAATACTCCTGATTTTAAGATTGGTTGTGGGAATTCATCTCTTGGGTCACGAAGTGGTGCAACAAATGAATCTAGGATATCATCTAAGGTATAACGGTCAACATTTAATTCTTTGGCTAATTCATTACGGTTAACGTTTTGAAGTAATAGTTCAATTTCTGGTTTACCAAACATGTCGCCGGTTATTTGATATTTCTTCATAATTTCTCTAGCAACCGGATAACTCTCAGGGTGAATTGAAGTCATATCTAGTGGTTCTTTTCCGTCTCTAATACGTAAGAATCCTACTGCTTGTTCATATGCTTTTTCGCCTAGATAAGGCACTTTTAGTAATTGTTCGCGTTTTGTGAATTTACCAATTTCATTTCTTGTTTTAACGATGTTTTCAGCTGTACGTTTAGTTAGTCCTGAAACATAGTTAAGTAATGCTTCAGATGCAGTATTCACTTCAACTCCAACTGAGTTAACCGCTTGAGTTACTACGAAGTTTAATTGATCATTTAACTTCTTAGGAGTAACGTCGTGTTGGTATTGACCAACACCAATTGATTTAGGATCAATTTTAACAAGTTCAGAAAGTGGATCTTGAAGTCTACGTGCAATTGAAGCTGCCGAACGTTGTTCAACTTCTAAATCGGGGAACTCTTTTCTTGCTTCTTCACTTGCTGAGTAAACTGAAGCTCCAGCTTCGTTAACGATAACGTATTGTGCTTTTAAGTTAGTCGCTTTAATCACGTCAGCGATAAACTCTTCAGTTTCTCTTGATGCGGTTCCATTACCAATAGCGATTAATTCAACTTTATATTTTGTTACTAGTTGGAAAACTTTTCTTGCAGCTTCCATTCTTTTTTGTTCACCAAAAATATGTGGGAAGATTGTATCAACTGCTAATACTTTTCCTTGCTCGTTAACTACTGCTAATTTACAACCAGTTCTGTAAGCTGGGTCTACCCCTAAAATAACTCTTCCTTGTAGTGGTGGTTGAAGTAGGAGATTATGTAAGTTCATTGAGAAAATATCAATTGCTTGATCTTCACCAACTTCGGTTAATTCAGAACGTATTTCACGTTCTAAGCTTGGGAAGATTAAACGTTTTAATGAATCATCAATTGCTTCTTTAATATATGGAGTTGCCGTTGATTTTTCATTTTTAATTACTTGTTTTTCTAAGTAATCAATCATCATTGCACGTTCAATATCAATTTTAACAGTAACTACTTTTTCTTTTTCGGCACGGTTAATTGCTAAAGTTCTATGTGGTTTAATTTTAGAAACTGGTTCTTCATATTCATAATAATTTTCGTAAGTTTTTCTTTCGTCTTCAGCATTTTTTCTCTTAGTCGAAACTAAATTACCATGATCTCTTAACATATCGCGTAATACTTTACGATATTCAGCTTCATCACTTATTTGTTCAGCGATAATAAACTTAGCGCCTTCAATTGCTTCATCGGTGTTAGCTACTTCTTCATTTAAGTATTTTTTAGCTTCTTCTTCAACACTTGTTGTTGGGAATGTTAACATCCAAACTGCAAGTGGTTCAAGACCTTTAGCAATCGCTTCAGTGGCTTTTGTTTTCTTCTTTTCTTTATACGGACGATATAAGTCCTCAACATCGACTAATTTTTCAGCTTTTAAAATTTGTTCTTTTAATTCAGGAGTTAACATCCCGCGCTCATCAATTAGTCTAATAACGTCTTCTTTACGGTTATATAAGTTATTAGCGTATTCCCATTCCTTGTGAATTGCTTGGATTTGTTCTTCATCTAAGCCACCTGTTGCTTCTTTACGATATCTAGCAATAAACGGAATAGTATTTCCTTCATCTAATAGTTCTAAGACAGTATTTATCTGTTTTAAACTAATTTTTAATGATTCACTAACTTCTCTTAATACTTGTTCATTCATATAATCACAATACCTTTCTAATACTAATACAATATAAAATAATTATACCATTTATATGGTATAAATACAAATTTTTACTGGCATAATAAAAGCCGGTTTCCCGGCTTTAAATTATTTTCTAATTAATCTTAAAACGTCATCCATTGTCCCAATAAATTCGAATTTAGATTGAGACTCAGTAATCTTAATTACAAATGGTAATAACTTAGGATCTGAATAATCAATTGTTGGTAGGACTGTATCTTCAGCTCCTAAAATTGACTCATCTTGAGTAATATTATGGAATACAACTCCAACTGATTCAGATTTTAACGCTTGAACAGCTTCAACAAATTCTTTATTTTTTAAGTCTTCGTTACGATAAAAAATAATATATGATGTTGATTTAATTAATTCGTTATAAGCTTTTCTTGAACTTTCATATTCATTTAATGCAGCAAGTTCATGATCAACAACAACACTTTTAATTTCACCATATGTTACATGTGGTAATTCAGCTAATGGGTTTGGTTTTGGTTTTTTGTTAGCTAAACTTACAACAATTAACGCAACGATAAGTCCAATTACTAATGCAACTAAAACACCGATACCAACATTAGTTAGTAATTTAACAGTTTTAGATTCTTCTTTTTCACCACGTCTTACTCCTGATTTTGAAGGAGCAACTGGTTTATTTGTTTCTTTTTTTGATTTATTTTTTTGCATATTATCAACTTCCATTCTGTAATATTATACTATTTTTAATTGTATAATTCCATTTTAGTCATTTTCTTTAATATATTTTATTTTTCTAAATGCCGATAAAGTAGATCTGTAAATCGGAACAACCAATAACACTACCCAAGTTGGATGCCAGATTCCAAGAACTATTCCTAGTGTAACATAAGTACTAATAGCTACCATTTCAATTGAAAATAAGCCTGGTCTTTTTCTTAGGATTGCTTCTATTAAAGATGCATAAATTGGAATAGTTAAAAATAATAACCACCATGGATGCCATCCTTTTAAAAAGACTCCTAATACGACATAGGTAATAACTAATACTGTTGTATATAAAGAAACTAATACACTTTTAATAGCACTAATCTTTTTATTACTCATTTTTTGTTTTGGTGTTTCTACATATTCAGCACAAACTGTTTCATTTTCAAACATAATTTAACCTCTTTCTTCATCTTCTAGGCGGATTTCTCTTATTTTAATAAAACGATGATTTAACCCAGAGCGTGATATTTTTTTGTTATATTTTTCTAAATAGGCTTCTTGAAGTTCAGATAAACTAAGTTGTGGGTTTTCTAATCTTAAGATTGCCGCTTCTTTTAGTTTAGGGTTTAAGACATTTAATGTTAAGTGTTTTTGTATATACTTAATATCATCAAGTTGTCTAGCTGATGATTCCATAACTTTTTGCTCATTAGCTACTTCCATATTAATAATCCTGTTAATCGAGTTATTAAAATCACGTTGGATTCTAACATCTTCAAATTTGAATAAAGAGTTTTGAGCTTTAGTTAAAATAAAGAAGTTAGCAATTTGTTCAGAATCTTTTAGATAAGCGATAAATCCGCTTCGTCTTTTAATTATTTTAGCGTTTAAATTAAAGTAATTCATTAGTGATTGAATTAGTAAGATATCATCTGAATTTTTAGCATAAATTTCTAAATGATAATTAGATGTATTCGGGTCATTAACTGAACCACCAATCAAAAACGCGGCACGAAGATAAGCTTGTTTGGTCTCTGGTGTATTAAGTAATAGTTCACGATTATCTTCCTTTTGACCTAATCCGTGTTCACTAATAATTTCTTCAATTGGTGATAATATTTTAAGATTAATTGACTTACGATATTGTAGTACTTTTTCATCTTTAATATTTAATTTAACACTTGAAGGATATAGTGAACGTAATAATTTTAAAAATCTAATCGCGACTGTCGCATTTTTAGATTTATATGAAATAACTGGTTTCAAGTTTTGCTCTTCAATCTCACAACTCAAGTGAAAAAACGCTGAAATTTCAGCTAACATTTCACTTTGATTAACTGGAATTGACGTCATTTCTTCTTTGACTGTTTTAGCAAAACTCAAATCTAATTACTCCCAACCTTCTAAATATTTTAAAACTGATTGAACCGCAATTGCCCCGTCACTTGTTGCAGTTACGATTTGTCTTACGTTTTTAACTCTAACATCTCCTGCAGCAAATACACCTTTTACTTTTGTTTCTAATTTATCATCAGTTTGGATATATCCCCAATCATTAGTAATTCCTAAGTCTTTAACTGCTTCTGTAGATGGTTTTAAGCCAACATATTCAAAGACTCCGTCAGTTTTAATGATTGTTTCATTACCTTTGTTATCAACAATTCTAACTGCTTCTAATTCATCTTCACCAATAAATTCTTTAACAACCGAATTATAGTGAACTTTAACATTTGGTTGTTTTAAAAGTCTATCTACTGATACTGGATCTGCAGTTAATTTTTCTAAGTTTTGTACTACTTCGATTTCAGTAGCTACATTAGCCATCGTTAATGCTTCATCAACAGCGCTATTTCCGCCACCAACAAAAACTACTTTTCTTCCTTTATAAAACGCGCCGTCGCAAATTGCACACCAACTAATACCGCGACCGGCAAATTTATCTTCACCGGGAACACCTAGTCTTCTTGGAGTTGCCCCAGTAGCAACTAATAAAGCTTTAGCTTCAATAGTTGAACCGTCATCTAAAGTAATAAGTTTTTTGTTTCCTTTTACTGAAACACTTGTTACACCCTGAAAATCAAATTCAACTCCTAATTCCATTGCGTGATTAAACATTGCCATTGATAATTCTGGTCCTGTCATTTTACCAACGCCCGGATAATTTTCAATGTCACCAGTGGTGACCATTTGTCCGCCTGGTGCATTGTTTTCTAATACTAATAAATTTAAATTGGCTCTTTTTGCATAGATGCTTGCAGTCATACCTGCTGCACCTGAGCCAATAATAACTAAATCATACATAATTATTTCTCCTTTACTATTTCTAATATGTCTAACAAATCCTTGATTATGTAATCAGGATTTTCTAATTTTAGTTTATCGATATTGTGGCTAAATTCAACCCCAACGCTTTTCATATTAGCGCGCTTCGCAGCGATAATATCATTAACGTGATCACCAACATAAATTAATTCATTGGGTTTTAAATTTAGCATGTCTGCGGCTTTAAGTAATGAATCTGGTGCGGGTTTGTGGTTTTTAACGTTATCAAATCCCACTAATATATCAATATACTTTAATAAGCCGTTATTTTCTAAGCCTCTTTTGGCCATGTTGTTTTTCTTTGAAGTAACTAAACCAACTTTATAACCCTTTTCTTTTAATCTTTTTAAGATAGCTTCGGCATTAGGAAATGCCGGAATCATATCGTTATCGTGTTCTAATGTGCTATGCATAACATAATGATCAAAAGCTTTATAAACATAGTCCATATCATCAGTATACTTAGAAAAGGTTTGGACTAATGTCGGTCCTAAAAAAGATAGTTTTTCTTCTTCAGTTAAAACTACTTCTGGAAATAAATCAGCAAATGTTTTTTCAAAACATCTAATAATTGAAGGGGCACTATCAATTAAAGTACCATCTAAGTCGAATAAGACACCCTTAATCATTTTTATCTTGTTTCTTTCTTTCTTCTTCTAATTTATTTAACTCAGCGATAATTTCTTCGTCTGATGCTTGATAGCGAGCTTGTTCAGCTTCAATTCTTTTTTGTTTAGCTTTTTTCTTTTCTTCTTTAATATTTTTTTGGTACTGTCTACCTTCTAATCCCTTTAAATAGAGATTTTCATCGATTGCTAGATCATAGTAATACGGTAATTTTTTAAAGACTAAATACTTAACTACTAAGTAAATAATACCACCTAAACTAAATAGTAATAGTGATGCCCAAATATTTAATGGTTGTGAACCAATCATTAATTGATCGGTTCTCATTGGTTCAATTACGGCACCTCTAATAATACCGTAATAAATTAAATATAATCCTAATGAATCTCCAACTTTTAACACTCTAAATCTTCTAATTACCATTAAGAAAACTAAGAAAATAAAATTTAAGAAACTTTCATATAAGAATGTTGGGTGATAGGTCACCCCACTAATTTCCATATTTTTCTTAACGAACCCTGGTACTAGTGAATTAAACACCCAACTATTACCTACTTCTGGTCCGTGTGCTTCTTGGTTGATGAAGTTACCCCATCTACCAATAATTTGACCGATTAGTAATCCCATTACTAATACGTCAAAGAAATAAAACGGGTTAATCTTTTTAATTTTAGCAAAGACTAATACTGATAGAATAGCGGTAATAATACCGCCGTGAATGGCTAATCCGCCATCAGTTAAGTTTAAAACATCAATAATTGTTTTATAGTTGTGTTCTGACCATGTAGAAAACACGTAATATAATCTCGTTCCTAAGATCGAGAGCGGAACAATAATTAATAATCCGTCGGTTAGTGTTTCTCTTGATATACCCAACTTAGGGTATTCGTAATAGGCAAATGCTGAAGCAAAAATAATACCTGTTAAAATAAATACAGCGTACCATTTAATGCTTAAAGTACCTATTCTAATGGCATCAGTACTTTTAATTAGTCCAAGTCCGTTAGTTGCGATAACAATTAAAATAAATACCCATAGCATCATTAGTGGTCCAATAACCACTTCCGGAAACTTAAATAGGAACGCTCCAACTTTAGTTTCTTTAAACTTATTTATTTTTTCCTTAATAATACAAGGTTTACATTCTTTTTTATCTTTACACTCTTTTTTACTCATCTTCGAATTCACCTCTCGCTAATTTTGATACATTTTGAGTAAATGTTACGGCTGCGTTGTAACCCATTTCTTTTAGTTTTTCATTCATTGCCGCACTTTCAACAAGTGTTGCAATGTTTCTACCTGGTAATACCGGAATAGTAATTTTTGGTATTTCAGTATTAAAATACTTCATCGTATCACTTTCAATTCCTAAACGGTCATATTCTTTATCTTTTTGCCAGTACTCTAATTCAACTACCATGTGGATTCTTTTTCTTTCACGGTAAGCTCCGCTTCCAAACATTGAAATAACATCAACAATACCAATACCTCTAATTTCAAGATAACGTTTTAAAATTCTAGGTGCAGTACCAATTAGACTACCCGCTGATGATTCATAAATATCAACTAAATCATCAGAAACTAAAATGTGTCCTCGTTTAATTAATTCTAAAGCCGTCTCACTCTTACCGATACCACTACCACCAATGATTAAACAACCCATACCATGAATGTCCATTAAAACTCCGTGGACACTAATAGTTTCTGATAGTTCTTTATGTAAGTAGACATATAACATTGAGTTTAGTGGTGTCGTATTTAAGTTGCTTCTTAAAATTGGAACATTATATTCATCTCCAAATCTCTTAAAAAGGTCTAATACTTTTTCAACTTCTGGGTTAACTGGAAAAATAATAGCTGGAGGTTTTAAATTAAATAAACCTTTAACCATTTTTTCCCTTTCTTCTTTTGTATGACTTTCTAAATAATTAGATTCTTGAACCCCGATTATCATTAATCTTTGCGGATCGGAAAATTCAAAGTTCCCCATTATTTCAAATTGTGGTCTTGAAATCATTTCAACGTCAACTGTAAAGTCAACACCTTTTTTACCAGCTAATACTTCAAGATCGCAATCTTTAATCATTTTTCTGATTCTTAATGTTTTTTTCATAATTACACCTCTTTAGAAAAATATTTTTTTATTGAATTAAGTATATAATTAACACCACCACTAATTATTCTAAACATCATAACAAATCCTATTACAGATAAAAATCCAGTAAACTCTACATCAAATAAAAACTGTAATCCGTAAAAGAGTAAGATCTCATTAGGAAGTAGCATAAACCCTTTACTTTTTAAAACTTGTTGGAAACTAAATGAATATAAAAAATATTTAATTAGTAATTCGAAAAATGAATAAACTAAAAACAGATAAATCATATGCACATAATTTCCAATAATTAAAGGATAGAAAGTATTTGATATACCAACACTAAATACACCAGCTAAAACACTAACAAATGCCGCTATTAAGACATTTAAAAAGAAATTGGTATGGCTAAAATAACCAATTGCAACAGCAAATTTTAATTTAGCTTCATTTAATTTTTGGCGATTTTGTTGTTTTTCCATAATTCTCCTCTTTGGAATTATTATAACATATTGATATATGTTAATAATAAAAAATGCCAACATCGTTGGCATTCGTTTATTTTAATAATGGCTTTAAATACTGGCCTGTATAGCTTTCTTTATTATTTGCTATTTCCTCAGGGGTTCCGGTAGCAACAATCATACCACCTTTATCTCCACCCTCAGGTCCTAAGTCTATTATATAATCAGCTGACTTAATTACATCTAAGTTATGCTCAATTACAACCATTGTTGCGCCTTCATCAACAATGTGTTGTAAAACTTCAAGTAATCTTTTAACGTCATCGGTATGAAGTCCTGTAGTTGGTTCATCTAGGATAAAGATTGTTTGCGGAGTGATTCTTTTTTGAAGTTCACTCGCTAACTTAACTCTTTGAGCTTCACCACCTGATAGAGTGGTTGCAGGTTGTCCTAGGTGAATATAACCTAATCCTACATTCTTCATAGTTAGTAGTTTTTCATGAATCTTTCTGTGATTCTTGAAAAACTCTACGGCTTCATCAATTGTCATTTCTAAGATGTCACTAATTGTTTTCCCGCGATATTTAATTTGAAGAGTTTCGCGGTTATATCTTTTACCTTGACATGCTTCACATTGAACATAAACGTCTGGTAAGAAGTGCATTGAGATTCTTTTTACACCGTCGCCTTGACACGTTTCACATCTACCACCTCGAACGTTAAATGAAAATCTTCCTTTTTTATATCCTCTAACTTGAGCTTCTTTTGTCATCGCAAAAACATCTCTTATATCATCGAATACTCCTGTATAGGTAACTGGATTACTACGCGGTGTTCTACCGATTGGAGCTTGCGAGATTTCAACAACTTTATTAACTAATTCATGATCATCTAAACTTTCGTGTTTCCCCGGTTTAACTTTACTCTTATAATATTTTTGACGCAAACCATTTAATAAAATTGAATTTACTAAAGTTGATTTCCCACTACCAGAAACACCACTTACTACAGTTAGTAATCCAACAGGGAAATTAACGTCAATATTTTTTAAATTGTTTTCGCTTGCACCTTTGATATTAATATACTTACCGTTTGGCTTTCTTCTTTTTTGAGGGATCGGAATTGATTCTTTTCCAACTAGATATCTACCAGTAATACTATTTTCATTAGCCATAACTTCTTCTGGTGTCCCAGCAGCAACGATATACCCCCCAGCAGCTCCAGCCCCTGGCCCAATATCAATTAAGTAATCAGCACTTAACATAGTTTCATGGTCATGTTCAACCACGACTAAAGTATTACCTAAGTCTCTCATTTCTTTTAAGGCGTTAATAAGCCTGATATTATCTCTTTGATGAAGTCCAATTGAAGGTTCATCTAATACATATAAAACGCCACTTAATTTAGATCCGATTTGAGTAGCTAATCTAATCCTTTGAGCTTCTCCTCCAGATAGAGTCCCTGCTCTTCTTGATAGAGTAAGATAACCTAGTCCAACGTTTTGTAAAAACTGAAGTCTCATATTAATTTCATCTAATGCTAACTTAGCAATTTCTTTTTCTGTTTGAGTTAATTTTAAGTTTTTAAAATGTTTAATTGATTGATCAATCGACAACGTTGTTAGTTCATGAATATTCATTCCACCAACTTTAACCGATAGCGCAGCTGGGTTCAGACGCCTTCCCCCACATACCTCACAATCAATTTCGCGCATGTATCCTTCTATCCAATCACGAATCCATTCACTAGTAGTTTCGCGGTGTCTTCTTTCAAAAAGATTAATCAGTCCTTCAAACTCAGTAACTTTTTGATGAACACGTCCAGAACTTGAAATTAATAAGAAATCAATTTTTTCTTTAGAACCATATAAAAAGATGTCTAATTCTTTTTTAGTTAAATCTTTAACTGGTTTAGAAATATCAATTTTAAAGTGTTTAGCTACTTGTTCGAGCTCTTGAACACTTAAATTGTCATCTTCAGTATTTTTATACGGAATAAAACCACCAGCAACAAGTGGTTTTTCCGGATCTAAAACTAAATCTAAATCCATTTTCAGTTTAACACCAAGTCCGTTACAAGACGGACACGCTCCAAGCGGAGTGTTAAATGAAAATAAACGGTGCTCTAAATCAGGAATAATTACTGATTCATCTTCACAAGCATACTTTTCATTAAAATATTTAAGTTCGTCATTAATTTTAACAATCGCCTTACCATCTGCAATATGGGTAGCTAGTTCTAGTGATTCGTATAATCTTGATTCAATTTCATCGTTTCTTATTAATCTATCAACGACGATCCAAATTATATGGTTTTTATTTTTATCTAATTTAGGTGCTTCTTCTAAAAGATATTCCTCGCCATTAATAATCGCTCTATTAAATCCTTCTTTTAAAAATATTTCAATTAAATTAGCGTGCGTTCCTTTTTGTCTAATAACTACTGGGCCCATTACGATAATTTTATCTTTTGGTTTAGTGCTCGCTAAAGTGATATCTGTCATTTCTTGAATAGTTTGTTTAGTAAGTGGTTTATCCGAATTAGGGCAATAAGGAATTCCGATTTTTGCATAGATTAATCTGTAAAAGTCATAAATTTCAGTAACTGTTCCTACAGTTGATCTTGGGTTTTGTGAAGTGGTTCTTTGATCAATACTAATTGATGGTGATAATCCGTCAATTGAATCAACTTTTGGTTTTTCAAAACTACCTAAAAATTGTCTAGCATATGAACTTAGTGATTCAACATATCTTCTTTGACCTTCTTGATAAAGTGTATCAAAAGCTAAAGATGACTTACCGCTTCCGGATAGTCCTGTCATCACTACAAATTGATTTTTTGGTATATTGATACTTATATCTTTTAAATTATTTTCTTTAGCTCCAATAATTCTAATAACGTCTTTACTCATTTTCTAATATCTCCAGTAGTTCTTGTTCAGATAAAACTTTAATTCCTAATTCATTAGCTTTAGTTAATTTCGATCCGGCTTGTTCACCTGCAATTACTAAATCTGTTTTCTTACTAACACTTGATGATACTTTAGCTCCCAATAAAACTAATTTATCACTTAGTTCATTTCTCGAAAAATGCTCAAGTGTTCCCGTTAAAACAACAGTCTTACCAGAAAAATAGTGATCTTCTAATTTCTCAATTTTTTCTTGAGATAAGACAAAGTTATTATCTTTAAAGAACTTAATCGTTTCTAAATTTTTCTCATCTTTAAAGTATGTAATTATACTTTCGGCAATTACATCTCCAATTTCAAATATGCTTGTTAAATCTTCTTTAGTGGCATTAATAATAGTATCTATATCAGATAATTCACTAACTATTATTTGAGCTACTTTAGCTCCAACATTTTTAATGCCTAATCCAAAGAATAATTTTGAAAACGGCATTGTTTTGCTGTTTTCAATTGCATCTAGTAATTTATCAATTGATTTTTTACCAAATCCAGGAAGTTCAATTAACTCATCATAGTGATCCTTTAAATAGTAAATATCAATAATATTATTTAAATATCCTAATCCGTGAAAAGTCTCAACGACTCTTTCACCTAATGTATCAATATTCATCGCGTTTCTTGATGCGAAATGAATAATTTGATTAATATTTCTTGAAGGGCATTCCGGATTTATACAAAAGTGATCAGCATCACTTTCTTTTTTTGACAATAATGAATTACAATCAGGACAATTAGTAATCATTTCAAAAGGTAATTGGTTAGTTCTTTTATCCATATTTACTGAAATGATCTCAGGAATTATTTCACCAGCTTTTTGTAAATATACATAATCTCCTTCTCTAATATCACGATCACGAATAAAACCTTCATTATGAAGGGTTGCTCTTGAAACATTAGAGCCACTTACTTCAACTGTCTCTAAATTAGCAACTGGAGTGATAACTCCGGTTCTGCCAACTTGGAAAGTAATTTTTAACAGTTTAGTTTCAACTACTTCCGGACTAAATTTATAAGCGGTAGCCCATTTCGGATGTCTTGCGGTAAAACCTAATTCTTTTTGATAATTAAAATCGTTAACTTTAACTACCACTCCGTCAGTAGCAAAATTTAAGTTATGTCTTGCGATATCAAAATCTTTAATATCTTGAATTAATTCTTCTAATGAATTTGATACTTTATAGTTTTTATTAATCTTAAAACCTAAATCATGTAAGAATTGTAGGGCTTCATATTGATTTTCTATTTCAAAATCATCAGCATTAGCTACTGTATATAAAAAAATATCTAACCCTCTTTTACTAACTATTGATGAATCTAGTTGTCTAATAGTACCACTAGCCGCATTTCTTGGATTAGAAAATAAAGGTGCGCCTTCAGTTTCTCTTTCGCGGTTTAATTTTTGAAAACTACCATAAGGCATAAAAATTTCACCGCGAACCGTAATATTAACCGGTTTAGTTAATGTTAGCGGTAATGTTTTAATAGTTTTAACATTTTCGGATACATCTTCTCCAACTTGACCATCACCACGAGTAACAGCTTTTACGAAACTTCCATTTTCATAAATTAAACTAATCGCAAGTCCATCAATTTTTAATTCTGAAATTAATTCAAATGAATCTATTTCTTTTTTAACACGATTATAAAAATCTTCTAACTCTTCAAAATTAAACGCGTTAGAAAGTGAAGTCATTGGGATATCATGAATAACTTTTAAAAATCTATCTAAAATAACTCCACCAACTTTATCAGTTGGAGAGTTTGGTTGTTTGTATTCTGGATAAGCTAATTCTAATTCTTTTAATTCTTTAAAAAGCATATCATACTCATAATCTGACATTGTCGGATTATCGTATGTATGGTAATCAATATTAGCTTTATTTATTATTTTAGTTAGTTCTTTAATTCTATTTAAAATATCCACTTTATCACCAAGGTTATTATATCATATAACATATGATATTTTCTTGATTTCGCGGTTGAGTTCAACTAAAAATCTTGAGGGTTTTCTAACTTGGTTAAACTCATCTTTTTTAGAGTAAGTTAAATATAATTTATCCTTCGCTCTAGAAACTGCGACAAAAAATAACCTTCTTTCTTCCTCAACTTCTGAAATCATATTGTCATAAAGCGATGGAAATAACCCTTCTTCTAAGCCAATGATAAAAACTATTTTAAACTCTAACCCCTTGGATTCATGACACGATAATAAATTAATATTAGGTTCTATAGATATTAAATAATGGTCCATGTAAATCCTTTTAAACATAGTTGCACGGCTATGATTACGATAAATGATAGCAATATCATTAAATAAATATCCTTCATTTAATAATTTTTTAAGTTCAGAAATGATGAAGGTGGTTTCTTCAATTTGATTGTTAAATTCAAATGCCAAAACAACCCCTTCATCTTTTTTATTTGGAGTTAGTTCTTTTTTAATTCTATCTTTATTCTTTTTAATTATGTAATTAGCTTCACTAATAATTTTAATATTTGACCGGTAATTATTACCTAAAGTTAAAAGGGTTGCATTATATTCTTTAATATATTTATCAATGATTTTAGAGTTAGCTCCTCGAAACCGATAAATTGATTGGTCGGGATCTCCAACAGCAAACACTTTAGTTTTACTGTTTATAAGTAGTTTTAAAATTTCATATTGCAAGTTATTAGTATCTTGAAATTCATCAATAAATATATATTCGAAATCAAATGATTTCTTTTTATATTTAGATAAAAATATATTCATAATATCATCAAAGTCTATAGCATTTCTATTCGATAAATACTTTTCGTATGTTTTAAGAATTAAAGGCGGTTTAACGCTTTGTAAAGAGTTTTTATATTTTGATACCACAAGTAATTCTTTTTGAGTAAATGGTAAGTCTTTGGGATCAAGGATTTGTTTTTTAAATCCATCATTTAACAATTCCTGATAACAAAATCCGTGAAAAGTATTGATGTTTACAAGATTGTTATTAAGTCTTAATTTCATCTCTTCTGCAGCTTTTCTAGTAAAGGTAATGGCAAGTATTTCTTTTGGATTAACTTTACTGTTAATTAAGTATTTAATTCTTTCAATGACAACTCTTGTTTTACCACTACCAGCTCCTGCAAGTAAAAAGATAAAGCGGTCACTAGTGGTGACCGCTTTTAGTTGTTCATTTGATAATTTCATTATACCACCTCTACTTTATAGTAGGATGGATATTTTTATTTACTTTTTTTAAGTGATGGATGTCCTAGAATTATTTTTTTAATTCCATGTTCCGCTGAAAAGGCAATTACTGCAACTTCACCTTCAATTGCGACAATTTTTCCGGCTCCAAACAATTGATGTTCAACTTTATCGCCAATTTCAAATGATGAGTCTGCTTCGTATTCAACTGATCCGCCGCCTAGATAACTTGGCTTAACTCTTCCCATAGTATCCATTGTTTCAAGATAAAATCTTGATGGTCTATTATATTCTTTTCGGCCAAAACGGAATCTAGAATCGGAATGAGTTAAAAATAAATGTCTTTTCGCTCTAGTTATACCAACATACGCAATTCTTCTTTCTTCTTCTAAACCACCTTTAGAATATATCGCGTTCGCATTTGGAAAAATATCTTCTTCCATTGCGACCATAAAGACAGCTTTAAACTCTAATCCTTTGACTTGGTGATATGTCGAAAGAATTACTTTATCTTCGGTTGCTACATTTTTATCAGCATCAGTCATTAGTGAAATTTCATCTAGTATTTGAGTAAGTTTTTCTTTAGTATCTCCTTCGTATAAGAATTCACCTCGTTTAAAGACTCCTCTTAATTCTAAAATATTTTGAATGCGATCAATTCCTTGATCTCCTTCAGCAAGTAGCATCTCTTTATATCCTGATTCATTCAATATTAAATCTATTAAATCGGATAAGTTAATATTTTTCTCGATAGCTTCGCTAAACTTTTTAATTATTTTAGAAAAACTATTAAGTTCTTTTTTAGTTCCGGCTGCAACATCAAATGACAAGATTGCATCAAACATAGACTCTCCAATATATTTAGAATACTCTTCTAGTCTTTGAACTGTAACATTACCTAGTTTTCTTTTTGGAACGTTAATAATACGTTTCAAAAAGAAATCTTGAGAGTTATCTAACGACAATCTAACATAAGCCATAATATCTTTAACTTCTCTTCTTTGGAAAAAAGAAACGCCGCCGTATACGATATAAGGAATTTGATAACGAATAAATGTTTCTTCAAAAGCTCTTGATAAATAATTACTGCGGTATAGAATTGCAATTTCAGTTGGTTTATATCCGTCAAATTGAACTAACTCAGTAATTTTTTCAGCAACATAGATAACTTCATCGATATCACGGTTAAACTTTCTAAATACTGGAGGGTAGCCACTACCTAAATCACTTTCAAGATGTTTTTCACTATAATTTGGATAACGATCTAAATTTTCTTTGATTAACTTGTTCGCTAAACTTAATATTTTATTAGTTGAACGGTAATTTTTAGATAATGTAATAACTTTAGCTTGGTAATCTTTAATAAAGTCTAAGTTATTTTCATATCTTGCTCCCCTAAAAGAATAAATTGATTGGTCTGGATCTCCTACAACACATATCGTTTTTTCTGATTTATTACCTGATAATAATTTTAATATTTCATATTGTAAGTGATCAGTATCTTGAAACTCATCAACTAAAATATATTCAAATGCTTCTTGATAATGTTCACGAATAGTTTTTTCTTTTGTTAGAATTTGTAATGTATATAAAATTAAGTCATCAAAATCTACTAAGTTATTATCAATTAGATATTCTTGATATTTTTTAAGTAGTCTTTCTAAATCTTCACTCTTTAAATAAAATCTTTCATAGCCTACTTTTAATGCTGATACTTGATTATAAATATCTGTTGATGGAAATGTCTTTTCATCGATTCCTAACTCTTTTATTGAGTCTCTAATAATCTTTTTTGCATCATCTTCATCGATTACAACAAACCCCTCGTCTAAGCCGTTTTCTAAAATACTAATATGTCGTCTTAAGAATCTTAATCCAAAAGAGTGGAATGTTGAAATCCATGACATATTTGCTGCCGGTCCCACCATATCTAATATACGTTCTTTCATTTCGCGAGCGGCTTTATTAGTAAATGTTAGAGTTAATATTCTTTGCGGAGCGACACCTGTTGCAATTAAATATGCAACCTTAGATGTTAAGGTCATTGTCTTACCTGTTCCAGCTCCGGCAATGATAAAAAGCGGTCCTTTATTATATTTGACCGCTTGTCTTTGTTCATAATTTAATTTTTCTAATATTTTTAACTCCATTATGGTCTATATGAACTCTTTAAGGCAACTACTTGGTTAAAGACTATTTCTTCAGGTGTTGAATCATAATCTACTGAATAGAAACCTTGACGAATAAATTGGAATTTCTCTTCTGGCTTAACATCTTTTAAGTATTGTTCAACATAGCCGTGGTCAATAAAGATTGAGTCATGATTAAATCTTTCTAAGTAATCACTTGATTCTTCATTTTCATCAAGTAGTGGTTCAAATCTTCTAAACTCAGCTTTTACTGCGGTAGTTGCTTCAACGAAGTGGATTGTTCCATTTGGTTTTCTACCAGTAAAGTTAGTACCACTCTTAGTTTCAACATCATATGTTGCAAGTACTTCAACTACGTTTCCATTTTCGTCATATTTAACATCGTTAGCTTTAATGAAGTAAGCATTCATCAGTCTTACTTCACCGCCTAAATATAATCTTTTATATTGACGGTTTGGTTTTTCTACAACAAAGTCATCTTGTTCAATATAAATGTGCCTTCCAAAATGCATCACTCTTGAAGCATCACTTATTTCTTCATTTAATACTACATCTAACTCTTCTAATTTTCCTTCTGGATAGTTAGTTATTGTTACTTTTAATGGTTTTTTAACTGCCATTAAACGATTTGTAGTTTTTTGAAGATCTTCTCTAACAAAGTGTTCAATCATATCAATTGATGCTGAACCGTTCGTTTTTGAAAGTCCTGACGCTAAAATAAAGTTTCGAATCGCGTTAGGTGTATATCCTCTTCGGCGTAGTCCTTTAATAGTTGGCATTCTTGGATCATCCCAACCAGAAACTAAACCTTGTTCCACAAACATTCTTAAATAACGTTTAGACATTGCCGTACGGTCAATGTTTAAACGACCAAACTCAATTTGTCTTGGTACTTTTGGCATTTCAGTATGTTCCACGCACCAATCATATAATGGTCTGTGGTCTTCAAACTCTAAACTACATAGTGAGTGAGTAATTCCTTCAATTGCATCCTCTAGTGGATGAGCGTAGTCATACATTGGATAGATTACCCATTTATCTTTAGTATTATGATGTTCTTCATAATTAATACGATAAATTACTGGGTCACGCATGTTCATATTAGGGCTAGCCATATCAATTTTAGCTCTTAATACTTTTTCACCTTCAGCGTATTTACCATCTTTCATTTCATTGAAAAGTTTTAAGTTTTCTTCAACCGAACGATCGCGGTATGGAGAGTTTTTCCCAGGTGTAGTAACATTACCACGATACTCAGAAATCTCTTCAGCTGTTAAATCGCAAACATAAGCTAATCCTTTTTTAATTAGTAATACTGCGCGGTCAAACATTTCTTGGAAATAATCCGATGCAAAATAAACAGCTTTAGGGTTATAACCTAGCCATCTTACGTCTTCTTCAATAGATTTAACGAATTTAACTTCCTCTTTTTCTGGGTTAGTATCGTCAAAACGAAGGTTAGTATAACCTCCAAAATGTTTAGCAAGTTCAAAATTAATAATAATCGCTCTTGCGTGTCCTATATGTAAATAACCATTTGGTTCTGGTGGAAAACGAGTAATAATTAGATCGTGTTTACCACTTTCTAAATCATTTTCCATTATTGTTTTAATAAAGTTTGATTGGTCTTTCATGTTATCACCCTTTCTAAAATATTATATAATAATATTCATATTTTAACAAGCAGAGTCGCCTATTAAAAAGAGCTTGAATCATTTGCGATTCAAGCTCTTATAATATAAGTGTTTTTAAGCAATTTTATCTAATTTAAATTTAAGTCTTAATTCTGATAAATATAAAATTGATGAAATAAGAGTTCCTGTTAATCCGAATGTAAATGGAATAGTAAGTTCAGTTTGAAATGAAAAATTCCGTCTCTTAATGAATAAAAATAAACTTACTAATGCAAATAATCTTTTCATAAATCTTTCCTCCCTTATTATTGCAAGCGTTCTGTGATACCTATGCAGTAAATGTAATAGTGCGAGCAGTTTCACAATAATTATATCTATCATATATAATTAACCTGATAATTAAATTTGTATAACATTTTTTGATTTAAAAAATATCTAAATTTAAAATTAGAAAAATAATAAATAATAATTTTTTTCATTATTTTAATTGAAAAAAGGACTAAAAGTGGTAATTTAGTCCTTTTCCTTAAATTTCATTTAAGACATTTTGGCATATTTTTTACAATGCCTTAAGTTTATATATTGAAGTTTTCTGGTTTTACGGAGTAGGTGTACCGCCGGCTTGAGCTAATAATGCTTCTGCTTCTTCTGGTCCTAATTCCGCAATTAATTGATCTTGAATTGATTGAATTTCCTCTGGTGATAATTGGTCAACGTTTTCCATTAAAGTTTGAATTTGTTCTGGAGTAACTTCTCCTTGAGGAGTAGCCACAATTTCATCAATAATTCCTTGAACTGTTGGGTCAGTAGTTGTTACTCCGCCTAGTGCGTTTAGAATTGCTCCTTGAACATTACCAATAATTGTGTTATCTGATGCTGCCGCTCCTTCAAATTTTAATGTTAAGTAACCTTCGTTAGTTCTGTGACCTTTAGGTTTAACTTTACTAGATGCGAAGCTTGATAGGAAGTTGTTAATAACAATCATATTACTATTAACTGCTTCACTTGCACCAAATAATTCAAGTAAGTCTTGAGTTTCTTCAGCATTTAAAGTAACGTGTTCGCCAATTTTCAATCTACCTAAAATAAATTGTAAGCCGCCTTGTTCTTGAGTTAATATTAATTCAATTTTAAAAGTAGTAATAAATTTCTTAGTTGAATCTAATTGATTATAAAATTCTAATTGGATATTTAAATGTATTCCAGTTGGATAAACATCGATTGTTGGAATTAAAATATTAAGTGTGTAATCTTCTTGACCAATCTTAAATGATTTTTGTAATGCTTGATCTCTCAGATAGAAATCTAATAATTTGTTGATTTCTAATTCAGATAAGTTAACATATAATTCTCCAGCAACCCCGCCTAAAGAAGAAAGTAACATTGTTGCACCTTTACTTTGTAACATTGCATCTTTTTCTTGAGCAGTATGTAATTTTTTATGTTCTGGTACATGATTTAATGTTTCGTTTAAATATAATTTAGATGAATCAAGTTGTAATTTAAACTTAGATTTATCAATTGAAACATTTAATAATTTATTGTAAGTTAAAACTTTTGCAAGTGTAGCCATAGCTTGTTGGCCTGATCCAGTCATCATCACTTTAACAAGTTTAATCTTATCAATTGTTGCTGTCCAAGTTTCTTGGTCAAATTCACCAAATTTTACTCCGTCTTTTGTTAAGAATTTATCTAACTGAGTTTTAATATCAAATCCTGCTTTTTCAGCAATTGTGTTAACTAAGCTTCTTGGAAGCGGTAAATTACCAATTTTAGCTTGAGTTAATTTAAGTTTCATTTGTTTTGGATCGTTATCAACATTAAAAGTAATTTTAAAACTTAATGAAACACTTGTGCTTAGTTTAACTGGCTTAATTAAATCAACTCTTGCTTTAATAGTAATTTGATCATCTTGAAGTTTAGTCCAAGCACCAACAATTCCTATTTGTGGATCTCCATCTGTTTTCATGAAGTATTTATTATCAGCACTATCATCAATTAAATAATTAGCATTTGTTTCTTTTAGTGTTTGATAAATCATCGTGTTAATTTGATCTTGGGTTAATTCAACAGAAAAATCATTGGTGCTAGAATCAGCCAAAAAGTTATCCATAGAATTAGACATTACTTCATTTGAAGAAAACCCTCGTGATTCTTCAGTGCGATAAGCCTCCACTGGCGGTTTATCGCTATCTAAAGACAATAAAACTAATGATACAGGAACTAAAATAATAACTCCTATAAAAATTAATAATCCTCTAAAAAACCATTTCATCTTTTCATACTCCTACTAAGTAGAGTATCCGCCTAGTAAATAATTTGGAAGCGGACCTTCTTTTTTATTTTTATAATAAGCCGCTGCTGCAATCATCGCAGCGTTATCAGTACAATACTGCATTTTTGGAATAATAATTTCCACATCTTTTATTTCTTCAAATACCCTACGTCTTAAACCTTTATTTGCAGCTACACCGCCACCAATAATTAATTGTTTAGCTGGATATTTCGCTAAGGCATCTTTAGTTTTATTAATTAAAACGTCAACTACAGCTTCTTGAAATGATGCACAAACATCCTTTACATCAAGTTTAATACCTTTTTGTTTGTTGTTGTGGACAAAATTAATTACTGAACTTTTCAGTCCACTAAAACTAAAGTTTAAGTCTCCAGAATCCATTACTGGCCTTGGAAAATTATAGATAGCCTTGCCTTCGTGGGCAAGTTTATCGATAATTGGGCCACCTGGATAACTTAATCCTAAGACTCTTGCAACTTTATCGTATGCTTCTCCAACTGCATCATCATAAGTTTGACCAATCAGTTCTAATTCCAAATGATCTTTGGCATAGATTAGTTCAGTATGTCCTCCACTAACAAGTAGTATTATTGCCGGAAACTTTAAATCATTATCAATTGATGCAGCATAGATATGACCATGCAAATGATTAACTCCCATTAACGGAATATCATTAGCATAGGCAAATGCGCTTGCCGCATTAATTCCAATTAGTAAAGCTCCGATTAATCCCGGACCTTCAGTTACCGCTACTAAATCGATATCTTTAGGGGTAACATTAGCCTTTTCTAAGGCTTCATCAAACACTGTTGTTAAGTATTTAATGTGGTTTCGTGAAGCGATTTCCGGAACAACTCCACCAAACACTTTATGAATATCAATCTGTGATAAAACTACATTACTTAAAACTTCTTTTCCGTCTTTTAATATAGCAACACTAGTTTCATCACAGCTTGTCTCAACTGCTAATATTATCATATAGTTTTATCCTCCCATACATATATAATTCCAGCTTCGTCTTTATAATATCTAGGGCGAATTCCAACATTAATAAAGCCGCATTTTTCATAGATCTTTCTAGCTTTCAAATTAGACTCTTTTACTTCTAAAGTTATTCTTTTAACTTCGTCTTTTTTTAATTCTTCCAAAGAAAACTTTAGTAACTCTTGACCAATCTTTTTTCCTTGAAGTTCTTCTTTAACACCGAAGAAATAAATCTCAGCTTCAAAGTCAATAACTTGATATATAACATATCCTAAAATATTATTTTGGCTATCTAATGTGACAAATACACGATGATGCTCACTTCTTATTTGATTGTGGGCATTAGGTAATTCATCAGGGAATAATTTTTTGTGGATTTTAGTGATGCTTGGGACATCACTTAATTTCGCCTCTCTTGATTTCATAAATTCATTTCCGCTTCTGTTTTTCTTAAATAATTAGGTACATAGTCGTGAATGTCTTTAACAAGTTGCATTTTTTTAATAATTTTTGAAACATCAATTTTATAATTATTTTCACCAATTTTAATAACTTTATAGTTATTATACTCTTCTAAGCTCAAAATGTCATCATATAACATCAATTCATCTTCTTTTATTGTGTTAATTCCTTCATAAATACCAGTAAAGTATTGATTTCTTCTAGCATCAATCATCCCTAGTACTTTTCCTTTATAACCACTAGTTAAAAAGAAAATGCTACTTACTTTATATAACGGAATATTAAGAGTGTATGCTAGCATTTTGCTAGTCATACCAGCTACTCTTAATCCGGTATATGAACCCGGACCAGATCCTACTACTATCTCAGAAAGATCTTTAACTTTGACGTTATTTTTAGCTAGTAAATTATCAATCGCATCAACCATATATTTAGCGTGATCTCTTTTCGCTACTCTAGTATAGTGGTCAATTAGTTCATTATTTTTTACTAAGCCAATCCACATTAATTTAGTTGAACTGTCTAAAATTAATCTAAACACTTTAATACCTCTTTATACTTTTCACCCTTAGGGATAAACTTAAACTGGCGACTTTCATTAGAAATTTTATTTATTTTAATTAATAAATGTTCCTTTGGAAGCAGTTCTTCAACTTGAAAAGGCCACTCAATAACGACAACCGCGTCATACAAATATTCTTCTAAATCAAAGTCTTCACCTAGTCCGTCTAATCGATATAAATCTAAGTGAAATAATTCCAAATCATCACTTGAATAATGTTTCATAATCGTATAACTTGGGCTATTTACGATTTGTTTGATTCCTAAGCCTTTAGCTAATCCTTGGGTAAAAGTTGTTTTACCGGCAGCAAGATTACCATCTAGTAAAATAACTAGCGGTTCTTTAATCTTTTCGCCTAATTTAATACCTAAATTGATTGTTTCTTCAGGGCTATTAGTTATAACTTTTATCATTTTGTTGGTTTTCCTAATAACCTAAACATATTTGATTTATAAAGTTCAACTCCTGGTTGATCAAATGGATTTACTCCTAATAAGTACGCTGACATTGCGCATGCTTTTTCAAAGAAGTAAACTAAATATCCAAAACTATATTCTGATAGTTCAGGAATTTCTATTTCCATAATTGGAACACCACCAGCGTAGTGAGCTTCAATCGTTCCTTTTTGAGCTTGTTTGTTAACATAGCTTACTTTGGCTCCCGCTAAGTAATTTAAGTTATCGTTATCATTTTCAAAATAAGGAATTTTAATATCTTTTGCAACTTTTTCAACTGATAAGACTGTTTCAATTAAAAATCTTGGGCCGTCTTGCATATATTGACCCATTGAGTGTAAGTCTGTAGTTAAGTTAATGCTTGCAGGGAATAACCCTTGTCCGCCTTTACCTTCAGACTCGCCATATAATTGTTTCCACCATTCACCTAAATAAAATAATTCGTATTCATAAAAAGCTAGTGCTTCAACTTTAAAGCCTTCTTTGTAAAGAAGATATCTTGTTAAAGCGTATTTATAAGCTTCGTTTTCTTCAATATCACTCTTGTGATATTTAACCATTGCATGTTCTGCACCTTTAACCATTTCTTTAATGTTATAACCAGCTGCTGCAAGTGGTAAAAGTCCGACTGCACTTAAAACACTAAAGCGTCCACCAACATCATCTGGTATAACGAATCTTTCATATCCTTCTTCAACTGATGCGCTATAAAGAGCCCCTCTTTTAGCATCTGTTGTAACAAAGATTCTGTCTTTGGCTTTCTTTCCGTATTTCTTATAAATTAATTCTTTTAAAATTCTAAATGCAATAGCTGGTTCAGTAGTTGTTCCTGATTTGGAAATAACGTTAATTGAAAATTCTCTATTTTCTAAATAACTAACTAATCTGTTTAAATAACCACTTGACATTTGATGACCCGCAAAGATAATTTCCATCTTCGCATCTTCTTTATTTAACAAATAATTAAGTGCTGCCTCAGCTCCTAAATAAGATCCACCAATCCCAATAACTACTAATGTGTCACTTTGATTTTGAATCTTTTTAGCTGCCGCTTGGATACGTTCCATTTCAGCTTTTATATCTGTAGGTAAAGTAACCCAACCTAAAAAATCACTGCCAGCTCCTGTCTTATTATGAATCATTTCGTGTATTTCGTCAACTCTTGTTTGATGATCTTTTAAATTTGATTTTAAAAACTTTTTAGTTAAATCAGTTTTAACATTTAAATATGACATATCCCAATCTCCCTTCAAATTCAATTATATTATACTATAAACTAGTTAAAAAAAAGAAAGGCTTGATTAATAATTAATTATTATCAAGCCACAATTTGAATTATTAAATAGCGACTACTGCGATAACTCCCGGAACTCTTTCAACTAAAATTCTTTCAATTCCGTCATATAGAGTTGTATCAATTAAAGCACATCCAACACATGCTCCCAACATTTTTATATATACTATTCCGTCTTCGAGTTTAACAAACTCTAAATCTCCACCATCTCTATTTAGATACGGTCTTATTTGGTCTAATATTTTTCTTACTTCTTTTTCCATTTCCATTTTCGCTTGTCTCCTCTTTTATTCTTTTTAAAATGTAATAAGGGGTGTTATAGTTACACGAATCATTTAGATAATCAGGAATAAAATTATAACTAGTTTTTCCTTTTTCGTTATCCCCAAAACCTTTTAATCTTAAAATGCCTGATGACACATCGCCAACAAGATAATCATATTGTTTAAAACTTACATCAACATACCTTTCATTAAACGCTTGTACGTCAAATGCATCTCTGTAGTTTTTAATTAAATCAAATTTACCGTGTTCAGTTTCAATTATCACCTTGATACACCTCCTCTAGTATAACGACTACTTCGCAAGCAATCGCTTCATTTCGCCCTATTGGGCCGATTTTCTCAGCCGTGGTAGCTTTAATGTTTAAAGCTTCCGGATGAATATTTAATAGTTTATATAAATTACTTAGTATCTCAATTCGATACTCAAGTAATTTAGGTTTTTCTAAATATAATGTAATATCCATATTATAGATATCATAATTTCGTTTTCTCATTTCATCTAATGCTTTTTCTAAAAGTACTACCGATGAAATGTCTTTATATTTTGGATCATTATCCGGAAAATTAGTTCCTAAATCTCCTAGCCCAAAAGCCCCTAAAATTGATTCGGTTACCGCATGTAATAACACATCAGCATCACTATGTCCTAAAAGTCCAACCTCAGATGGAATTAAGATTCCTCCAAGAATCAATTTTCTTCCTTTTTCTAGTTTATGAATATCAAAACTATGACCAATTCTTCTTTTAGTACCCATCAACTGTTGAATACGGTAATAGTCTTCTTTTTCAGTTAACTTGTCATTTGACCAGTTATGAAATATCGGATGAATCTCTGCCTTTGGGAAAATATCATTAACCATCGCTACTTCATCACTATAAGATTTTTCTGCTTTACTAAATGCTTCTAACAAAAACTCTCTTTTAAAAACTTGTGGAGTTTCAGAAGTAAAATGCATATCTCGGTCAATTGAGATTACTTTATCTCCTTTAGTTATTTTTTTTAGTGAATCGGTTAACCATTTAGCTAAATAACAGCCATCGCCATACCTTTTTTCATTTAATAGCTTCCCAACCATTCCTTTAGTTAAAAGTGGTCTTGCAGCATCATGAATAAAGACATATTTTCCGGTTGCGGCTTTAACGCCGTTATAAACACTTTCACTTCTAGTCTCGCCACCTTTTACTACTTTAACATTAGGAATATCAGGATTACTATTAGTAACTAATATCACTTCAAACCCCATATCTAAAAATACCTTCATACTATAGTAATATAATGGTTTTCCTTTTAATAGTAATTCAGTTTTATTCCCAATGCCACCCGAGTGATGAAATCTCATTGATTTCCCGGCAGCAACTATTACAGCAGAATTCATTTTTTATCCTTTAAAATAATAATCTAATTTTTGGTCGTGATCTTCATAGAAAAATTCAACGTGTTGAAAATCATAAATCACACCAACTACATATTTTGGTCTATATTTTGATAAATATTTATCATAATATCCACCACCAAAACCTAAACGGTGGCAATTAAAAATTGCGACCGCCGGAACTAATAAAAAATCTATTTCGATTACTTCATCTATTTTAACTGGTTCTAAAATATTAAATTTAGCTTCCTTAAATTTTGTATCTTCGTCTACTTTAGAAAATACTAATCCTTTATTAATAATTTTAGGCACACAAAATACTTTATCATCTTTTAATAAATCAAGTAGATTTATTTCATTTTGAGTAGGCATATAAATCCCGACTACTTTAGAAGCTTTATAGTTTTTATCATTACGAATCATTTCAACTATTTTAGCGCTTTTTAAAGCGATATCTTCCGGAGATAGTCTTAATCTTTTACCTAAGATAATTTTTCTAATTTCACTTTTACTTAATATCTCCATAATAACAAACATGTCCCTTATATTTAGGGTTTTCAGCAACCTTTAAGGCTGCGTTAGCGGCTTCTAACATCTCATTTTCGTTATAACCATCGTTGTTAATAATTGAGATCCCAGCAAATACCTCAAGTTCTAATTTGCTTGCACCATATTCTAATACCATATTTAGATAATCGTAGTTTCCTTGCACGCCTTTTCTCATTAAGTTCATCTTTCTTTGATCATCTAAATAAAAGGCGAATGTTGACCCAGTTAATCTATATATACTATCTGGTTCTGTAGTAAATGATTTTTCTAATTTAGAAATATATTCTGAAATTGCCATATTTCCAACTTCACGACCGTGAAGTTCGTTAATATACGGCAAGTTCTTAAGTCTTACTACTACTAAGTGGAAGTATCTTTCTTCATCAATTAATTGACGAAGTTTTATTGTTAAATCATTTTGATCTCCTAATGCATCTAAGTTTTGTAAGTTAGTACGCATAAAGTGTTTAGTAGATACTTGATTAATTGAACTCATAATCATCGTGTTTTCTTCTAAGAAGATCTTCTTTGATTTGTCAATATACCATCTGTATACACCATTAGAGAATAATCTATATTTCATCTCCATATTTGGTGATGAAGGAGTTAATTGATTTAGTTTAGTTAGATATCGATTTAAATCATCTGGTTGCATTAACTTTAAAAAGTCTTCTGTATTAATATTATTGGATTGGAATCCAAGTTGACTAACTAGTGTATTGGAAATCCAAGTTGATTTATCTTCTATATCACTGAATGCCAATCCGTCATCGCTAACTTCTAGTGTCGCGATGAATTGTTCTTGAAGAGTTTCAAGTTGTAGGGAAGTTTGTTTTAACTGTTTTTCAACTCCTAACAAATTAAAATCAGTTTTCTTTTCACCTATTAAAAATCTTCCGTAATATCCAAAGCGTGAATACATCGCTTGGTCAATCATATGAATAATTGACGTATCACCTTGACTATTTAAATAAACAATTTCAAGTTTAACTAACTCATCTTTATTACTTAATTTTTTAAGTTGTTCTAACAGCTCTTCAAAATCACGGTTAGATGAATTTTTATTATTAACTTGAGTAATTCTAACAGTTCTGTTTAATACATCCATTATTTTTTTATTTAACACTTCTTCAAGTGGTAAATCAAAATCTTCTAATAAGTTTTGTGAAATGTCTTTAATACGGTCTTTTTTGTCAATTATAAGGTAAGTATTCCAAGGACTATTTTTAATTGACTGTGTATGCATTGATAATTCTCTTTTAGATAATAACATCTTAGTAAATAAAATTAAAATGAATACAAAAAGTAATAAAAACTCAGCTAACCCAAGGATATTATAAATCTTAAGAAATGTTGAATCTTTTTCAATAACCGAATGATATATCGCAAAAAAGACGATTGTCACAATCAAGTTAGTTGATGCGATAATCGTTTTATAAAATGGTACTTTTGATTTATTAATCCCTTCTAATACAACAATAAATGCGATTAATATTGCTAGTATTAAAATTGCGATAGGTAAAAAATCCATTATTAATCCTTTCTTATAAATAAGGTAGGAAATATATTAAAAATATAATTCCTGCGGTTAAAATAAATGCGATAATAAAATAAATATATGAATGCTTATTTAAAAACTTAACCATTCTATCGGTTTTATTATTAATAGCAATCATAACAAAAGGTTTAGTAACAAATCGATAAACAGATATTAAAATCTTTTTCATAACTATACCTCCTATTTAATGTATAAGTTTAAGTAATCTAGTAATTTTTCACGGCTATTAAGTTTGATTAACATACTAGCAACAGCAATTGAAATATCACCAGTTTCTTCACTTACTACAATCGTTAAACTATCACTAATTTCACTAATACCTAATGCGGCACGGTGACGTGAACCCATAGTTTTATCAAATGTATCGTTTCTTGATAAAGTAAAGTATGCTGCCGCACACACTATTTCATCACCTCTAATAATAACGGCACCGTCATGAAGTGGTGTTAGTGGAGTAAAGATATTAAGTAGTAATTCTTTAGTTACTTTACCATTAATTAAAATTGCTTTTTCAGCAAATTGATCTAATGTATTGTGGTTTTCCATCGTAATAATGGCACCAATTTTTCTATTTGATAACTCAATGGCAGCATCAATGATATGTTCTTTAGTTTGTTCAGAGCTTGCTCTAATACCAGAAACTTTATTAGCTTCTAATGACCAACCGGTATCATATTTAGTACGAATATCAGGAGCAATAACAATTGTAACTGCAATCGGTACCGCAATAACATTGACATATACTAATATTTCTTTAAGTTGTTCCATTTCTTTTGGAATTACCATAAAATAGAAAAAAGCTGAAACGCCCATAAACATCATTGCAGCTAAAAATAAACTAAACGTTCTTCTATTAGTAAACATTAGTCTTAAAAATGAATAAATCAAAATAAATATTAAATACGCGGTTAAAGCGATTACCCAAATTGGATGTCCTTGCCACATAAAAATCACCTGCCGTTCTCCTTAATTATATCATAATATATCCTATATAGTGATATAATAATAGTCAAGGAAGGTGACTTTTTTAATGGACATTGCTATTTTAGGGACAATTACAAAAGGAGAATCATTAGAATCAACCAAAAGATCTTTAGAAGAATTAAAGGCTTTGGCCCTCACTTTAGAAATTGATGGACAAGAATCAGTTATTCAATCAAGAGAAACTCCAGTACCAAGCACCTACTTTGGTAGTGGTAAAGTTGAGGAAATTAAATTAATTGCCGAGTCAATTAACGCTTCTATATTAATTGTTGATGATACCTTATCACCAGCGCAAATTAGAAACTTAGAAAACATATTAGAACTTCAAATTATCGACAGAAGTTTTTTAATACTTCAAATATTTTCAATAAGAGCTAAAACAAACGAAGCTATCTTAGAAGTAAGGCTTGCTCAAAATGAATATATGCTCCCACGTTTAGTTGGCCTTGGTAAGTCATTATCACGCCAAGGTGGTGGAACTTATAACGCAAAGGGTCCTGGGGAAACTAAACTAGAATTAGACCGTAGAAAGTTACTTGATGATATTTCACGTGTTAAGCGAGAACTTGCTAAAATTAGAAAAGCGAAAGATATTTCTCGTAAACGCCGTAGACAAAATGAAATTCCAATTGTTGTTTTAGTGGGTTATACTAACGCTGGTAAATCAGCTACATATAACTCTTTAGTTAGTATGCTTGATAATTATAATTCAAAATTAACTTTTGAAGAGGATATGCTATTTGCCACATTAGATACTAAATCAAAAGTATTAAAAGGAGATAACCGACCTCCATTTATTTTAATTGATACCGTTGGATTTATTCATAAATTACCGCATGAATTAGTTAATTCATTTGAATCAACCTTATCTGATATCAAAGATGCCGATTTAATTATTCATGTCGTTGACGGGTTAAATGCTTCTACTGAAGAAATGAAGATAACTAAAGAAATATTAAATAAACTTGATGCTAATGAAATTGAAAGATTAATCGTTGTTACTAAGTCCGATTTAATAAATAATCCGATTTTATTAGATGAAGATTTTCTTCCTATATCTAATAAAACTAATGATAACATCGATCTTCTTGTTTCTAATATTTACTATAACATCTATAATGACAACGTCATTAGAGATTTATTAATTCCATTTGAAGACGGACATGTTGTTAATTATTTAAAAGAAAATAATCATGTAATATTCGCTAATTATCTAGATAACGGAATCCATATAAAAACCTCGCTAACTCCGCGCGAGGTTAAAAAATACGAAAAATATATTGAATCTTAAAAAAACATGATAACCTAAAGATGTATTAGGAGGTATAATAATAAAAAAATAATATATGTTTTATTATTAATTTTATTGCCGTTCTTACTAGCGGGTTGTCAAAACTCTAAAAACAAACTTAACTACACTATTGAAAAAGATACTGAAATTAGAATTACGTATTATGATGTAGATAGTTTTGATCCTGAAAATTTAAGTTATTATAACATTTTACTACTAACTATTAATGGCGAAAAATTATTAGAATATGATATTTTTCAAAAACTAATAAACAAATCGAAGAAGGTTAAATTTGGTTATGGGGATGTTATTATAGGACGAATTCCACTCGGAAGTTATGAAATTGATATTTATAAAAATAATATTTGTGAATTAGAAATACTAGTTAAAGTAAATGACTCACAACAAATTGAAGCTGAAATATATACAATAAAGAACCGTAAACAATTCGAAAAATTTACTGTTGAGATGCCAAGTGACAACGATATAAAAAATTTTATGCAATACGTTCAAGAAAATGACATCTGGACAACACGTGATTTCAATTAAAATAAAAATTATTTTTATATTATAAATTAAAAAAGGGCTCATGCCCTTTTATTATTTAATGTCACTCTTTTTAAATGATAATAACGATAGTGTAATTGTCACTGCGATTAATACTACCGTCGATATAATCATTATCCATGCAGTTCTTCCAGTAAAACCTTCATTAACTAACATCATCATTCCAATACTTGGTAGAACTTGAAATGATCTTGATATCCATTCTGGAAAATCTGGATTAAATGTCGGAATCATAAAAAGTAAACTTGATAAGAACCCTTCACCCACAACGATTGCGATACTTAATCCAATACTACTTCCCATTCTTTGGGCTTTTAATGAAACTGCAGTAACCACCGAGGTAAATAAGATTACATAAAGCAAACTCATTCCGGTTGCTGCAAGTAGACTTAAAAATTCCTTTGAGTCAAATGCCTTACCGTATCCGAAGATAGCAGTTGTAATTAAAAGTGTAATTATTGAATATCCTAATATAACGACAACACCATATAATAAATTAGTCAGTAGTGTAGAAAAATAAATCTTAGTGCGACTATGGCCATTAATTATTTTTAATCTTAACGTATTCTGAGTAAAATCTCTTGCAGTAAATACTGCCATAATAATAAGTGCAACTAATCCAGCATTACTTCCCATTTGAAACCCTTGAATATAGTTTCTTTTTGGTGATAGAAGCATTTCAATTCCTTCAAGGTCACTAACACTAGAAATTAGCTTAATAATGCCAAAAATTCCTAATGTTAAAATTAATAATCCTGCAGATAGTAAGACTCCTATTAAAGGAGTTTTATCTTTTCTTAATCGATATAAATCAACCTTTAATAAACTAACCATGAAACCCTCCTATTAAACTTAAATAGTAATTTTCTATACCCAAAGCGTCACGATTGATATCTTTAATATCAATTTTATTATTATATAACAATATAACTATTTCAGGAATTTGTCTGTCGTAAATATTAATAATATCTTTTTCAACTTTAAGTGTAACTTTTTCTTTTTTAAGTAGTTCTAAAGTTTTTTCTAAGTCTTTTTCGCTTACTTTTAATTTAATAGAAGCTTTGGTGTCTAGTTCTAATTCTTCTAACGTAATTTCTTTAATTAATCTACCTTGATGAATAAAACCATAACGTGTTGCTATTTTAGATAGTTCTTCTAACATGTGTGAACTAATTAAAAAAGTGATTCCTTTATCTCTTAATGATAAAATTAAGTTTCTCATTAAGACAACGCCTTCTGGATCAAGTCCGTTCATTGGTTCATCTAATAATAAAAACTTAGGGTTTGAAAGCAGCGCCATTGCAATTCCAAGGCGTTGTCTCATTCCTAAAGAAAAATCTTTCGCTTTTTTCTTTGAATCAATTAAATACTCAAGTTTGACTAGACGTAGTAATTCTTTATGCTTTTCAACATCGGTCATACCTACCATTTTTCCTTGAGCCATTAAATTATCCATCGCGTTCATATATAAATATAACGATGGCGTTTCTACTACAGCTCCAATTCTGTGTTTTTCACCTTCAAAAAGAGTAAATTCTCCACCATCTTTTTGAATTAATCCAGCTATCATTCTAATAAAAGTTGTTTTTCCAGCACCGTTTTCTCCAATAAACCCATAAATATCCCCTTCATTTATCGTCATTGAAACTTCGTTTACTGCAAAATGTAAGCCGTATTTTTTCGTTAAATTATTAGCTTTTAAAATTTGCATCCTATCACCTCTTATGAATTAAGTTATGTTATTATTTTTTGGCATTTGCTTTTATAAACTTAGATAATATCTTAAGTCCTTCCATTAATAAGTCTTCTGAACATGCAAAGTTAAATCTAATATAACCTTTGCAATCTTCTGAATATCTTTTTCCTTCATTAATAGAAATTCCAAATTTTAATAATTCTTGTTGCATTACTTCACATGGCATACGTAGAAAACTTAGATCTAACCACGCAAGAAATGTTCCTTCAGCTTTAGTAACACCCACTTCAGGGTGGTTTTTATTTAAATATTCTTTCAATAAATTATAATTATTTGTTAAGTGTTTGTTTTGTTTATCTAACCATTCCTCTGATTGATTATATGCTGCTTTAACAGCAACTAATCCAAAGATATTACCATAACTAATATATTTAGATTGTAAGAAAGCTCTATATCCTTCGGCTAGTTTCTTATCTTTAATAATTACGTTTGATGTTTTAAGTCCGGCTAATCCAAAAGATTTTGAAATAGATGTAAAAACAATAATATTTTTATATAAATCTGCAAATCTATTTACTGATGTAAATTTGTAACCATCATGAATAATATCACAATGAATTTCATCAGATAAAATATATGCATTATGTTTTTTAGCTAGCTTAACAATTTCATGTATTTCATCATAAGTAAAAACTCTTCCGGTTGGATTTTGAGGGTTACATAATAATAATATCTTATTTGTTTCTAAAAGTCTATCTAATTCTTGTAAATTTATTGTATAATAATTATCTTTTTTAATTAATCTGTTTTCAACAATCTTTTTGCCGTTATCTAAAATAACAGAATAAAAAGGGTTATAAACAGGTGTTTGAACGATGATACCTTCGGTAACATCTTTCAAATAGTTAATAGCATAATAAAGCGCTGTTACAACACTGTTGGTTGGAATAATATTATCTTTATCAATTTCATAGCCGTATCTTCTTTTAGTCCAGTTTACAATACTTTCATAATACATTTCATCAGGAAATGTATATCCGTAAACTGGGTGATTAACTCGATCAGTTAAACACTTAGCAATAGCTTCTGATGTTGGATAATCACTATCAGCAATTGAAAATGGTAAGACATTTTCATCTGCCATATCCCATTTAACACAATTAGTGTTCTTTCTTGAAACTTTCTCATTAAATCTTTTCATTAGTAACACCTCTTTTAATTATTTTCTAATTCATTGAAATATTGGATAATTATAGTTAAATATTCTTCTTTAGTATTAGCTTTTGCTAGTTTTTTTCTAACTTGAGAATTGTTAGGTAGCCCTCCTAGATAATCAGAACCAAAGCCTCTCATTTCTAAAATTGCAATCTTTTCACCTTTAAAATCAATTAATGAATTTAGGTGAAGCGTAATTACTTCAAGCATTTCTTGATAAGATGGGCGTGGTAATTCTTCACCGGTTTTTAAGAAATGGTTAATTTCTCTAAAAATCCACGGATTACCCATTGCGCCGCGACCAATCATCACAGCATCACACCCAGTTTCATCTAACATCTTTTTAGCAAGTGGTCCACTAGTGACATCACCGTTACCAATAACAGGAATATTAACTGATTGTTTAACTTGTTTAATAATATCCCAATCAGCTGTTCCCGAATATCCTTGGCTTCTAGTTCTAGCGTGGATTGTGATTGCGTCAGCCCCTGCTTTTTCAATCATTTTTGCAACTTCAACTGCATTGATTGAATTAAAATCCCAGCCGCTTCTAATTTTAACTGTTACAGGTTTTTTAACTGCATCTTTTACCGCTTTAACAATTTCATATATTTTCTCGGGATGTTTTAGTAAAGCCGCTCCCGCTTGAGAGCGAAGTGCTACTTTAGGCACTGGACACCCCATATTAATATCGATAATATCACACGTTGTATATTCATCTAAATACTTAGCGGCCTTTACTAAATACTCCAAATTACTTCCAAATATTTGCTGACTAATTGGTGATTCATCTGGATCAATAGTAAGTAGTCTTAATGTCTTTTTATTTTCGTAATGAAGAGCGTAATCTGATACCATTTCTCCAACTACTAAACCAGCACCCATTTCCTTGCATATTTTCCTAAATGCGATATTAGAAACACCAGCCATTGGTGCAAGTACTAATTTATTTTCAATTTCAACATTACCGATTTTAAACATTAATTTCCTCTTTAAATTTTTTTATTTCTTCTAAAAATCTTTTAATTGGAAAACCCATAATGTTTTCAATTTCACCAGTAAAGCTTGTTACAAAATCACTGGCTTTACCTTGAATGGCATAAGCTCCAGCTTTATCATATGGTTCTCCAGTATTAATATAATCAATAATTTCTTTGTCATTTAACTCTCTAAAAATAACTTCACTGATTGCGTGAAATTTATAAACTTTATCATTATAAATAATTGCTACTCCAGTAACTACTTCTTGATAATGGTTAGAAAGTTTTTTTAATATTTTAAAAGCATCATCAAAATCTTTTGGTTTTCCAATCACTTCGCCTTCAACTACCACAATCGTATCAGCCCCAATAACGATACGGTTTGGATAATCTTTTGCGACCGCTTTGGCTTTTCCAAAAGCTAATTCTTCAACTAATTTATATGGATTATTGATTACTAAATCAGATTCAATATAATTTGATGTAATAATTTCAAAAGCGACATTCGCTTTTTCTAATATTTCTTTTCTTCTTGGTGAGGCGCTAGCTAGTATATACATTGTTATCCCCCTTTAAGGTGTATTTCAACTATTATTATACTCTTTTTGGTTTTTATATTCTATAAACAACATAATATTGGGACTTTATAATCGTTTCATACGCTTAATTACGAGATTAATTAGTTTTTGACAGCGTTATTATAATTAGCCCTTGTCTTTATACTCACTACTTTAATTATAATATGTTATAATTATTAGGAAAGACAAGGTGATACAATGCGGAAATTTACAAGACAATTTCATCAAGAAATTGATATCGATTTAACTAAACCATTAGTGCTCTCTGTTAGTGGGGGCGTTGATTCAATGGTAATGCTAGATTTCTTGCGTCGCTTAAAACTAAAAATTACAGTAGTTCACTTTAATCATCAAAAACGAGCAATTTCCGATAAAGAAGCGGAAATGGTTCAGGAATATTGCGATAAGTTCCATATTCCTTATAACTACTTCAAACTTACAATTAATTCTTCTGACTTTCAAAATCGTGCGCGTGTCTTAAGACATCGCCATCTTGAGGAAGTTGCATCAAGAATTAACACTCCTTATATTTTAACTGCTCACCATTTAGATGATTTGCTAGAAACTATTTTAATAAATATCACAAGAGGTGCTAATCTTTTAGGTTATGCTGGAATGAGACCAGTAGCTAAAATGGGTAACTATATTTATGTTAAGCCTCTTTTATACCATGATAAAGAATCGTTAATTGATTATGCTAAACGTCATGATGTTCCCTATATGGAAGATGAAAGTAATTATACAACCGAATATTTACGTAATCGATACCGCTTAACTTTAGTTCCAATTATGAAGCAAGAAAATCCAAACTTACTTCAAGTAGTAAAACAATATAATAACCAATTAATTGCAGCTTATGATGCAATAAGAGCTAAAACTATTGATTTTATGGAAGATCGAGATAGTATTAATATTCCTAAGTTTAAGCAATTATCTCAAGCAATTCAAGAGGATGTCATTGCTTATTACTTAGAACAAAATAAAGTTAATTTAAATTATCGTTTAGTAGAAAGAATTAGAGAGGTTCTACTTTCTAAAAAACCTAACCAAACAGTAACTCTTTCAAATCAACTTCAATTAGTTAAATTTTATGAAAAAGCTGAAATTAAACCAAGTGCAGAGTTTTATTTCAAGAAAATTAAACTTAAAGAATCTGACTCTAAAGATAAAGTTCATTTAGATGAGTTTTCTTATTCAAGTAAACGAATCAATACAACCGCTCTTCAAGTAAGAATTTCATATGATAATATCGAGTTTCCACTATGGGCAAGAAACAGACTTGATGGTGATATTTTAGAATTTGATTACGGTCGTAAAAAATTAAAGAAATTCTTAATTGATGAAAAAATTCCAATGGAAGATAGACAAAATTTATGGATTATTACTGATAATCAAGATAGAATCCTATGGATTCCAAATCACTATATAAACCAGAATTTGGGGACTGGTAAATCTTTATATATTACTTATTACGGGGGGAAAGAAGATGAAAAATGATATTTTAAAAGTTTTAATTTCTGAAGATGAAATTAAAGAAATTATTAAACGTCTAGGAAAGCAAATTACTAAAGATTATATGGGAAAAGATTTAGTAGTTATCGGCTTATTAAAGGGATGTAATCCTTTTATGGCTGATTTAATTAGACAAATAGATTTGAAATTAGATGTTGATTATTTAGCTGTAAGCAGTTATGCAGGTACATCATCTACTGGAGATGTTAAGATTCGTTTAGACTTAAATCAATCAGTCTTAGGTAGAGATGTTTTAATTGCTGAAGATATCGTTGATACTGGCGCTACTATAACAACCATCAAAAAATTATTATTACATCGCGGCGCTAAATCAGTAAAGATTGTTACTTTACTTGATAAACCAGCTGGAAGATTAATGGAGTGTTATCCAGAATACATTGGAACCGAAATTCCAAATGAATTCGTAGTTGGATACGGATTAGACTTTAATGAAAAATATCGCAATCTTCCATATGTTGGCGTATTAAAACCAGCTGCGTATGAAAAATGAGGTGAATTATGCAAAAACAAGACAAACCACAAGCACCACAAAGAAAACCTGATTTTTTAGTAATCATTTTAATGATTGCTTTATTTATTGGGATCTTCTTCTTTATTCGTGATGCCTTAAAACCAAGAGTAGCGGAAATTAGCTACTGGGAATTAGAAAACATGATTGTTGAAGGAACAACTGATTTTACTGAACCGAGTAAAATCGCTGAAATCCACATTACTCCAGCAAGCGGCTATGCTGCTAACGGATTTACTATTACTGGTAAATTTTCAAAAGACTTTGCTTATAAAGATTTTCCAAAAGGTGCATCCTTTATGGTAATTGGAGGTCAATCAGAACTTCTCAAAGACCGATTAGTTGATAGAATTGGAGCTCATAATAACGCTAATACTGTTAGTGAAATTGCCTATTCCGGAATTATTCCGTATAGCGGAGTGACTTTCTTGAGCGTTATACTTAACTTACTACCATGGATTGCTATTGGATTAATGTTATTTTTTGTCTATCGTAATGCATCAAGTCAAAATAACAAAGCCTTTGACTTTGCAAAAAGCCGTGCCAGAGTCGCAAGAAAAAGAACCGTTTCATTTGATGATGTTGCTGGTGCAGATGAAGAAAAAGTTGAACTAGCAGAAGTCGTTGACTTCTTAAAGGATCCTAAGAAATACCAAGAAATTGGGGCAAGAATTCCAAAAGGAGTCTTACTTGTAGGACCTCCTGGTACTGGTAAAACACTAATAGCAAAAGCAGTTGCTGGTGAAGCAAGTGTTCCATTTTTTACTATTAGTGGTTCTGACTTCGTAGAAATGTTTGTTGGAGTTGGTGCTTCAAGAGTTAGAGATTTATTTAAAGTTGCTACTCAGAATGCTCCTTGTATTATCTTTATTGACGAAATTGACGCTGTTGGTAGACAACGTGGAGCTGGTTTAGGTGGTGGTCACGATGAACGTGAACAAACATTAAACCAATTGCTGGTTGAAATGGATGGTTTCAATCCAAACTTAGGTATTATCGTAATTGCAGCGACTAACCGTCCTGACGTATTAGACCCAGCACTTCTTCGTCCAGGAAGATTTGATAGACAAATTACAATGCATTTACCTGACGTTAAGGCTCGTGCTCAAATTTTAGCAGTACACGCTAGAAATAAAAAGCTAGAATCAAATATCAACTTAAAATCTGTTGCACATCGCACACCTGGATTTAGTGGAGCTGATCTTGAAAACTTACTTAACGAAGCAGCTTTACTAGCGGCAAGAGCTAACCGTAAGGTAATCTCACTTAAAGATATTGATGAAGCTATTGACCGCGTTTTAATGGGACCTGCTAAGACATCAAAAAAATATAATGAACAAGAAAGAAAAACCGTGGCTTATCACGAAGCTGGACACGCCGTTATTGGTTTACTTGTTGAACACGCTAACGTTGTTCAAAAAGTAACAATTATTCCGCGTGGTCAAGCTGGTGGATATAACTTAATGGTACCTAAGGAAGAAACTTTCTTAAATACTAAAGACCAATTACTAGCTACTATCACTAGCTTCTTAGGTGGTAGAGTTGCTGAAGAAATCGTTTTTGATACTGTAACAAATGGTGCATATAATGACTTCCAAAACGCAACTAGAATCGCTAGAGCGATGGTTACTGAATATGGTATGAGTGATCTTGGACCAATTCAATATGAACAACAATCAGGTAGCGTCTTCTTAGGAAGAGACTACTTAAAAGAGAAAAACTTTAGTGATCAAGTTGCTCATGAAATCGACCAAGAAGTTAGAAAGATTATTGAATCTTGTCACCAATATGCAACAAAAGTTATTTCGGATAACCGCGATTTATTAGATAACATTGCTAAATACTTACTACTAGTTGAAACTCTTAATTATAATGACATTCAAGAAATTAAAGAAACTGGTGGTTTAAAACACTACGACGACGAACAGAAAGCATTAGAATTAAGTAAAGAAGAAACAAATGAAGCTACAGCCGAAGAAAAAACTGAAGCTAAAGTTGAAGAAACAAAAGAAAATTAATGAGATTAGATAAATATTTAAAAATATCAAGACTTATTAAACGTCGCACTGTTGCTAAAGAGGTAGCAGACAATGACTTAATTTTAATTAACGGGAAGGTGGCAAAGCCATCTTCTTCTGTTGAAGTAGGAGATTTGCTTACTGTCTCACTAGGCGCTAAAACTAGAGAGATTAAAGTATTATCTCTTTCTGATAAGGAAGAGATGTTTACAATCTTAAAAGAGGAAAAGAGGTTTTAAAATGCCATTAACAAATTTAACTGATCAAGAAATAGTTAGAAGAAATAAAGTTAAAGAGCTTGAAGAATTAGGAGTTCGTCCTTTTGGTCACCGCTTTGATGTTACAACTCATACAGATGAGATTTTTAGGGCATTTGGTGATAAGACAAAAGAGGAATTACAAGATTTAAATATTAATATTAGAATCGCAGGAAGAATCGTTTTAAAGCGTGGTCAAGGTAAAGCCGGATTTATGCATATTCAAGATCGTAACGGCCGCATTCAAATTTATGTAAGAACTGATTCAATTAGTGAACTAGAAGCTAAAGTTTGGAAACAATCAGACCTTGGAGATATTATCGGTGTTGAAGGATTCTTATTTAGAACTAATACTGGTGAACTATCAGTTCATGTTACTAAATATACTCACTTATCAAAAGCTTTAAAACCACTACCCGAAAAATATCATGGTCTTCAAGATATTGAAGAAACCAGAAGAAAAAGATATCTAGATTTAATTACTAGCGACGATGCAAGAAGAGTTGCTTACACTAGACCTAAAATTATTCGTGCTTTCCAACACTTCTTCGACTCAAGAGGATTCGTTGAAGTTGAAACACCAGTCTTACAACCAATTTTAGGTGGTGCTTCTGCGCGACCATTTATTACTCATCATAACACTTTAGATATGGAATTCTACTTAAGAATTGCGACTGAAATTCCACTTAAAAAATTAATTGTTGGGGGAATGGAAGCTGTTTATGAAATTGGAAGATTATTTAGAAACGAAGGAATGGACTCAACTCACAACCCTGAATTCACTACTGTTGAAGCTTATTTAGCATATGCTGATATGGAAGTAATGATGGATTTAATTGAAGATTGTCTAGGTTCTGTTGCTGAAGAAACTTTAGGTACTACTGAAGTTGAAGTTGGCGAACACATAATTAGTTTTAAAAAACCATTTAAACGAATTACAATGGTTGATGCTATTAAAGAAAAATCAGGAATTGACTTTTCAAAAGATATGAGTTTAGATGAAGCTACTAAATTAGCTAAAAAACACGGTATTAATGTAGAAAAACACTTTACTGTTGGTCATATTATCGCTGAATTCTTTGATCTATTTGTTGAACCAACTATCATTCAACCAACATTCGTTTACGAATATCCAATTGAGATTAGTCCACTGGCTAAAAAATATGAAAATAACCCTAATTTCACAGAACGTTTTGAATTATTTATTCTTGGTTCGGAATACGCTAACGCGTATAGCGAATTAAATGATCCAATTGATCAAAAAGAAAGATTTGAAGCTCAATTATTAGAACGTGAAAAAGGTAACGATGAAGCTAATGAAATGGACCATGATTTCATTGAAGCATTAGAGTACGGCTTACCACCTACAGGTGGTTTAGGAATTGGAATTGACCGCTTAGTAATGTTGCTTACTAACACTAGTAGCATCCGCGATGTTATTCTTTTTCCACACCTTAGAAACAAGCCTAAAAAATGATATCCGATTTAAATATCATTTAACATAAATACGTGATACAATATAAGAGGATAATAGCAAAGGAGGAATTTATATTATGAAGCTATTTTAAAAATATGGAGGATTTGTAGCATTATTATTTGCAGTTTTAGCACTTGTTATGTTATTTATTGAACCAGCAATTTACATGGGAGAAGTTTTAGGCAATCGCATTGAAGGATTTACAGGTTTTCAAGCAATCTTTGGTTATTCTAAAGACACAATGATTGGATCAGTTCAAAGACTTGACGCTAGCGCAGTAGGTATTATTGCATTAATTTTATTAGTAGCTGGAGCAGTTGTTCCACTTCTACCAATGATTCCTGAAAAATTAAGATTTTTAATTGGTGCAGGAGTTTTATTAGTTGCTGGAATCTTATTCTTCGTAATCCCTGGCGGACATGGAGACGGATTTAAAGCTGCTACAAGTTTAATTTTAGCTGGTGTATTCTCATTAGTTGCTTTCTTAGTAAACGGTGCATTAGCAGTATTACACTTAAAATAATTTAGTTAATCAAAAAAACTGCACTTTCCCAAGTGTAGTTTTTTTTATAAAATATTTTAATGATACAATATATATGTAAAAACAAGGAGGAATTATTATTATGAAAATGTTTAAAAAATTTGGCGGCTTCTTAGCTTTACTATTTGGAGTGGCATCACTAGTTATGTTATTTTTAGGACCAGCTGCAATGTTTGAAGGAAATCCTGTAGTAACAGTTGTTAGGTTTAATAAAACTGAAAATGTAACGGCGTTTGGTTTAATTTTTGGAACTGATATTGGAGCACTATCTACTTCTTCATTTAATATTATGGGTTTTTTCGGTTTCTTAGCATTGGCTTTTGGAATTTTATTAACCTTAGTTCCATTAAAAGAGGGATTAAAATATTTCTTTGGGGCTTTATTATTCTTAGCTGCAGGGGTTTTATTTTTCTTATTCCCTAACTCAGTTGAAGTAACTACTGGACCACTTACTACTAAACCAGGTTATGAACCAGGAACTACACTAATTATTGCAGCAGTACTATCGCTTGTTGCTTTCTTAATTAATAGTTTATTAACTGTATTACATCTTAAAAAATAAATGTTTTATTATTTAACTTGTCTACTTTAGAGGTATCATATCACTTCGCAGTGTGGTTTTTTCATTTGTTATTTATTCTTGAACATATTGGAACTTAGGACTACTTGGACTTTCTTTACCTGTAAAGTCTACCGCAATAATTTCTACCATATAAGTTCCTGGGGTCATATTTTTAAATGTGTATTGTTGTAAATTGGCTTTACCATGGTCTTCTCCGTCAACGATCACACGTTAGTGTGATACCCCGTAATCATCATTTGATTTATCCCAGTGAATCGTATTTGCAAGTGTTGATCTGTAGATATATTCAACTTTAGTTGGTGCTTTTTTATCAACTTTTTCATATTCTCTTTGATAATATCTAACATAATCAACTTGAAGTGATGTTGGAAATGCCGAGTTATCAACACCACGCGCGCCGCCCCAATCGCCACCGATTGCTAAGTTTAGAATAATATAAAAAAAGAGGCCGAAGCCTCTTTAGTAATTTAATCTATTTCTAAGCTTATTGCGATGCTTGAAAAAATTGATTCAATTGATTCAAACTCATAATTTCCTTTAGTAAAGATATCATTAGT
>DUQW01000065.1 GCA_012837585.1 Acholeplasmataceae bacterium | reverse complement strand
ACGTCTGATTGGCTAGACACAAGGTCTAATTTTTAAAAATATATTTATTTTTGACGTGTATTTATTTAGCAATTTCATTTTATCACATATTTTTATCGTCAGCAACACTTAACGTTAACACAGCTCTATTTAGATTATTATCATAAATTTTTTATTTAGCTTTAAAATTATAAATAGGTTTAATTATTTTTTCCACTTCGACTGTATCGCGGATATTTTCTAAAATCATTTCAATTGGTTTATATACAAACGGTGCTTCATCTAAAGTATCTTTTGATACTGAAGTTGAATATATCTCCTTCATTGATTCCTTAAAATCTTTTAATGAAAGTGTATTTAACGCTTCCCTTCGTGACATTAATCGACCAGCACCGTGCGGTGCTGAGTAATTAAACTCTTTTTCTCCCTTGCCAATAGCGATTATACAGCCATCTTTCATATTTATAGGTATTATTACTCTTTCGCCTTTATAAGCCGAAATTGCGCCTTTTCTTAATATCATATCGTTTGTATTTATATAGTTATGAATTGTTTCAAATTTAGGTAACGAGTCATAGTCTAAATCTAAATAATTAAGTATGGTTTTTGCCATAACTTCTCTGTTTTTACTGGCGAATTTTTGGCATATTTCCATATCATGAATATAACTTGTAAATAATTCGCCTTCTAAATATGCCAAAGTTTCTGGCACACCAATATTTATTTTAGTTTTAGATAATTTCTTTAATGCTCCTTCGATTTGTTTTCTTCTTCCTTCTTTAGTATATTCTTCGATAATTTTAAGTTTTTCTTTTTCAATATCTAACATTTTATTTTTATGATATTTAACCGCTTCTTTTTGATAGTATTCTGCTACTTGAGTTCCTAAGTTTCTAGAACCAGAGTGAATAATTAAATATTTATTGCCTTCTTCGTCAATATCAATTTCAATAAAGTGGTTACCACCACCTAATGAACCGATTGAACGCATTAAATAATTTTTATTTCTTAAGTGATCGTAACACTTAAGATTTGATAAATCAATTGAATCGTCTAATACTTTTGAATTAACATCAAAACCTGATGGAATATTATTTGATATAAACTCATCCAGTTTAATTAGGTTAATATCTATTTTCCCAAGTTTAATAACATCAAGCCCGCATCCAATATCAACACCGACTAAGTTAGGAACTATTTTATCTGTAATTGTCATTGTTGTGCCGATCACGCAACCAATGCCTGCGTGACAATCAGGCATAATTCTAATTTGAGAATCTTTAGTAAATTCTTGGTTTAGTAACTCTGATACTTGTCCGTATGTTACATCATCTACTTCATCAGTAAAAATAATAGCTTTATTATACTTACCTTTTACTTCTATCATAATAGTCTCCTTTCTTAGTATTCTTTCTTTCAATATATCATATTGATATATTTCTTTCAATTGCCACAATTTAAGATTATATTTACATATAATCCCTTAATTATAAGATTTAAAAAGAGTTTAATCTTTTTGTGTTATTATCAATATTAAGGTGATTATATGGCAAAAGACAAAAACAATAAGTTCAAACAAGACCGCAAGTTATGGTACCGTGGATTAAAAAATATTTTAAAATTTAGATATAAAGAACCAATATTTATCTACTTAGGTGATAAACCTAATCAAAATGGTATAATACTATCTAATCACGTTGGAACTGACGCTCCAATGTCATTAGAAATATATGCAGACTTCCCAATAAGAATGTGGGGAACTCATGAAATGAACTCAGGACTTATAAAAATGTATAAGTATCAATCTAGAGTTTATTATCATGAGAAAAAAGGTTGGAACCTTCATCTAGCAAGACTGTTTTGTTTATTAGCAAGTCCTTTAACTAATCTTTTTTATAAAGGATTAAAGTTAATTTCTACTTACAAAGATCAAAGATTAAGAAAGACTATTAAAGAAAGTATTACTGCATTAAATAATGGTGAAAATATAGTTATATTTCCTGAAGTATCTGATGAAGGTTATCAAGATATATTAAAAGGATTTTATAAAGGCTTTGCCTTACTTAGTGAGATATGTTTAAAACATGGAAATGATCCTTTAATATATACATCATACTTTAAATTAAAAGATAAAGTATATATCTTTGATAAGCCAATATTATTTTCTGAACTTAAAAAAATTGCGCCAACTAAAGAAAAGATGGGTAAATATCTTGTAGATAGATGTAATAAGCTTGGTCAAATGGATTTAAAAGAGTTAAATATATAAATAACACCTATTTAATTGATATTTAAAACTAATTTTTAAATTTTTAGTGTTATCATGCTAAAATAAAGATATAGGATTAGGCGGGATAATATGGCAAAAGAGAAAAAGAAAAAGTTTAAACAAGACCGTAAACTTTGGTTTAGGGGCTTTAAAAAATTTATTAAAAATTAGGTATAGAAAACCTAATTTTATTTACTTAGGAGAAAAGCCAACTAATTCAAGTGTTATTTTATCTAACCATATTGGAGCACGGGTTCCACTAACACTAGAGATATATGCTGATTTTCCAATAAGATATTGGGGAACTTATGAAATGAACTCTGGCTTTAAAAAGTTATATCGTTATCAAACTATTACATATTATCATGGCAAGAAAGGATGGAACATCCATCTTGCTAGACTATTTTGTTTAATCGCTAGTCCTTTAACAAATCTATTTTATAAAGGACTAAGATTAATCTCAACATATCCAGACTACAGACTAAGAGAAACTATTTCAACTAGTATTGATTTTATTGAATCTGGCGGAAATTTTGTAATATTTCCGGAAGATTCAAGTAAAGGATATTTTGAGGAAATGAAATACTTCTTCTCAGGATTTGCCTTACTTGCAGAAAGAGCCTTAAAGCATGGCCGTGATATTCCAATTTATGTATCTTACTTGAGACCAAAAGATAATACTTATATCTTTGAAAAACCTATTTATTATAGCGAACTTAAAAAATTACACCCAGATAAAAAAGATATGGCAAAATATTTATTAGAAAGAACTAATAATTTAGGTAAAATAGATTTAGAAACAATTAAATAAGAAAAGCCGCAAGGCTTTTTTTATTAATTACACAATTTTAGTTAATTATAATTTATTTTTATAACTTACAAAAATGTGATACACTCATTTCCAAGGTGATATTATGGCAAAAGAAAAAAAATTAAACAAGAGCGAAAATTATGGTTTCGTATCTTCAAATTATTTATAAAACTAAGATATAGAAAACCTAGATTTGTATATCTAGGTGATAAACCAACAGCGCAAAGTGTTGTTTTAACGAATCATATAGGGGCCCGTGTTCCACTAACATTAGAATTATATGGTGAATTTCCAATGAGATTTTGGGGAACTCATGAAATGAATACTAGCCTTAGAATGTTATATAAACATATGACTAAAGACTATTATCATGAAACTTTGGGATGTATTATTCATCTAGCTAGACTATTTTGTTTAATTGCTTCTCCACTTACTTATTTATTTTATAAAGGATTAAGATTAGTCTCTACTTATAAAGACTATCGCTTCCGTCAATCAATTGACGAAAGTATCGAATTAATTAAAAAAGATAAAAATATCGTAATTTTCCCAGAAAACTCAGAAAACGGATATCTTGATGAGTTAAAATAGTTTTATCCAGGATTTGTCTTATTTTTTGAAAGAGCGTTAAGATGTGGTTATGACTTGCCTATTTATGCTTCTTGTTTAAGAAGGAAAACTAATACGTTTATGTTTGATAAACCGATTATGTTTTCTTAACTTAAAATGATGCACGCTAATAAATATGATATGGCAAAATATCTACTTGATATAACTAACGAATTAGGAAAAATGGATTTAACTTTAATTCCAAATTTATGATTATTAATAAAAAATAACGGCTTATCGAAGCCGTTATTTTATTATATTAGATAATTCCATCCATTAAATTATTAACTCCATCCCTATGTAAAATATCTTATTATAGTTTTTATCTTTTTTCTAGTGGTTTTTGTAAAAATGATAGCAAAATATTAAACCAATAGATAAAAGATTTATAATAAAAATATTAATGTCGCAATTCCAAAGTAAATAAGTAATGCAAACAAGTCATTTAATGTTGAGATAATTGGTCCAGAGGCTATTGCTGGATCAACCTTCATTTTTTCTAAAATGATAGGAATAAAAACCCCAGCAGCACTTGAAACAAACATACCTCCTACAAGTGATATACCGATTGTTAGTGCTAACGATAGTGGACTTTGAGTTCCCATGTTAACGAAACTTAATATCGCATATGATAAGAAAAATCCAACTATTCCGATTGCTATACTATTTAAAATACCAATACCTATTTCTTTTAAGATATGTTTTTTCTCATCTTTTTTATGACCTAGCTCATCTTGACCTAGCTTTAAGATAGTAACAGCTACTGATTGAGTACCGATGTTTCCGGCCATGCCTAAAATCATCGGTTGAAACATAATCAGTGCGACTACTTCAACTAATGTTTTTTCAAATACTGATAATAGTGCTGCAATAACTAAGTTTAATATTACTGAAATTAATAACCATGGCATTCTTTGATATGCCCTTACAAAGGCATTTGATGATTCTTCATAATCACCAACACCAGTCATTTTTCGAATATCTTCTTCGTGTTCTAATACCATCGTATTTAAAACATCATCAGCCGTTACTATCCCAATAACTACTCCTTCATTATTTATTACCGGTAAAACACTTTTAGCGTAATTTTTAAACTTTTTGACTCCCGTATTAATTGAGTCTTCCAATTTTAAATAGTTATTAATCTTATGAGTAATACTTTCTAAGGTATCACTGGCTCTAGCGCTTATTAAATCTTTTAAGGCAATATCACCAATTAAAACATTATTATCATCTACTACATAAACACTATCAATAAAATCACTATCTTTTGAATTATTAATAATATAGGCTGTAGTTTCTTTAATTGATAAATTCTTATTAATGATTACAAAATCAGTATTCATAATCGAAGCAATCGTTTTTTCATCATAGCTCATCAATAAGTTTAATTTTGATTGCTTCGATTTTGAAAGTAGACTTATTAAATAAGTTTGATAATCTTCTTCAAAACTAGTAATGAAATATTTTAGATCGTCCATTTCAAATTCATTTAAGAAACTCTTCTTTTGATTTTTATTTAATATATTAAAATAGTTTCTTGATATTTCTTCAGGTAGTTCTAAAAAGACTTCAACTCTTTTGTGTAGGGACATTAATCCAATAATACGCATTTGAGTATCACTTTTGGCTTCGGCGATTATTTTAGCACTATCATAAGGGTGCATTTTGGCTAGTTCTTTTTTTAATTGATTATCATTTAAGGTCATTAATTCTTTCATTTAAATCACCCCCAATAATAAAGTCGCACACCCAAAATAGATAACGACACTCGTTATATCTATTAAGGTAGTGATAAACGGACTTGAAGCTACTGCTGGATCAACTTTTAGTTTATGTAACAGTAGTGGAATAAATAAACCAAATATTGGACCTGTAGCTACAGTAATAGCAAGTGAGATAAAGACAACCAGTGAAACATTAAATGGTTGCTGGATTCCGATAATTCGAGAAATAACATAAGAAACAATCCCAGCAACAATCCCTAAACCAATACCATTAATCATTCCCGCTAACATTTCTTTACCACCATTTTTTAAGGCTTTTTTCGAATCTTTAGTTAGTAACCTTAAGGTTACAGCTAAAGTTTGACTAGCTACATCCCCACCAGCATCTAAAATTAAAGGCTGGAATAAAGCCAGTACCGCAACTGATGTAATTACTTCTTCAAAACGACTAGTAGCAATGGCAACTGGCATTGATAAAAATAGTAACAAAATTAACCATGGTAATCTTCTTGCTGCAGCTTTAAAGACACCTTTGGTGCTAGTATCAGGAAGGGCAGATAATTTTTCAAAATCATCTTTTGATTCCGCATCATAAATTTCAATTGCATCATCAATAGTTAAAATACCAATTAATTCTAACTTTTCATTAACAACAGCCATTTCATGGGTTCCATAATCCTTCATTTTATGAACTGACGTTTCAATATTATCAGTATCAAAAACATACGGGCTTAATTTAGTAATGTCATGGATATATGAAGGGGCTTTAGTTTTAACTAAATCCCTTAAAGCTACTACCCCTTTAAAGTGATTAGCCTCATCAACAACAAAAATATGATTTAAAACACTTACCTCTCCCGCTTCTTTAATAACTTTCTTGGTAGCAGCTTTAATATCCGTTCCTAAATTAAGAACGATAAAACTACCGGACATATGTGCTCCAACTTCATTTTCATCGTAAGTTAAGGCTTGCGATATCGTTTCTTCGTTATCTAGTACATCTAGTAACTCTTCTTCGTTTTCTAAATGAACAATAATATCTGCAGCATCATCAGACTCTAATAACTCTAAGATATTCTTTTGAGCTTCAAAATCTAAATCTTCCATAACATCGGCGGCTTCTTCTGGCTCCATAAAAGCAACGATTCTTGCCGTTTCTTCTTCCGGAAGCAGCAAAAAGAACATTTCTTTTTCTTCTTCGGTTAATTCATTAATAGCTTCCAAAATGTCATATGGGTGCATAGTTTTGATAAGCTCTAACAGTGCTTTTTTGTCTTTTATACCAATAATTTTTTTCATATCAAAACTCCTCCTTTTTTATATATTTTGGAAAATTAAATAAAAAAGCTTTCACCCAAAGTGAAAGCTTTTGAAAACAGCACGACTTTATGATCACTCGTGGAGTTTCAGCACTATACAACGTAAACTTGAAGTTAGCTACATTATGGAGAGCCTTATTTCGACAATCCCTGTTTTACCCATTGGCGTCTCTAGACATTTTTGGGCAGCAGCCTATGTTTGTATAGGAGCCTCACCTAACAATTTTATTTAATTTTACATAGTCATTATAGCATATATATTTTAATTGTCATACCTATTATGAAATTATTTAAAATAAAAGAGGCTGATTAAAATTTCAGCCTCTTTTATATTAGATAATATTAACTTAATTTTTGATTATTTAGAATCTTTATCACTCTTAAATTTAATGCTTTTTATTTTATCTCTTAATCTCTTTTTAAACTCTTCAAATCTTAAGTCTTGTAGCTCTTTGTAATGTTTTAATTTGGTAGCTAATTTAATTGAGTAAGAAAAATCTACAGCCATTGCACCAATTACAGCACCAATGAAATAAGTGTAGATAAGGTTTTCACTTATCCATGTAATTGCTTCAACAAAGAAAGGATTAACAAAAAAATAATATAGTGATCCAACAACTAACCAAATAATTGAAAATAAAGGACAAATAACACCCATAATATTTCCTTTTCGGTCAGTATAACCCCACAGATTAATCTTAAGACCTTTAATAAAGATAAGACCAGCTATAAATTCAATTGCGGTTATACCAACCGCAATAATTATAATTCTTACTAATATATTAAGCCAATTAACATTTATTCCTAATGGTATATTACTAATACCATATAAAAAGACAACTCCGAAACCATATATTGGAAGATATGGTCCTGTTAGAAAACCAGGATTCATCCATTTCTTTTGAGAAATAAATCTTCTAAATAATAATTCTATTATCCAACCGACTAAAGATCCGGATACAAATAAGGTAGACATAATAACTAAGTATTTCATAACATTCATCTCCTTTTACTATTGCAAATAGATTATACAACTTTAATTGATTTATTACTAGAATGGTTGGTTATTAAGGTATATTATGTTAAATATGGTTCGAATTAAGATTGCCCTGCGATAAAGACATTTAAAGTCATAGCGGTTAATCACTTAACCGTATAAAAATGCCAAAAATAGATGATGTACCTTTTGAGGGTTAATTAAGGCAAAAGAACCTTTGTTATAAACATTATTCATAAATAACTCCACCCCCGCTAAATCCCATTGTCTTTTTAATTCTTGATTCAATTAGTCTTTTTCTATAATTTATATTCATCATTTTGACCATCACCAACTATATTATATAACCCCATTACCTAAAGTGCAGGAACTTTATTCCCTATTTTGCAAGAGTTTTATTCCTTATTTTGCAAATTAATTAAGAATCCTTATTATAATGTTTCTTTTTTACTAGATTTTAGGATATCTTATTTATTTAAATAAAAAAAATAGCTCAAACAAGCTATTTACTAATTAAACATTTTTATGGCAGGCCCGGCTGGATTCGAACCAACGAGTGTCAGAGTCAAAGTCTGATGCCTTACCGCTTGGCTACGGGCCTATTTATATGATGGGGCGGCTGACCGGAATTGAACCGGCGAATGTCGGAGCCACAATCCGATGCGTTAGCCACTTCGCCACAACCGCCATATACACGACTATTATTAATTATACAATATTTAATTCTTTTGTCAAAATAAAACAATTATTT
>DUQW01000064.1 GCA_012837585.1 Acholeplasmataceae bacterium | reverse complement strand
TTTTTTATTAGCTAGGAAATTGTATCGTACTTTCAAAAAAGTATTTAAATTTATTATTAAAGTCAAAAAGCCTTATTAATAAGGCTAGGTAAATACTATATTTACTTATTTATTTCTTTTTGAGTTGTATACGTCAATAGGTATAAATCCACCTTTGCCGCATTTTGGACAGTAGATACTAGGATATGGGCTCTTTCTTGACCAAACTTCGTCTATGAATTCCCAGTTATGAATTCCTTCATGACCACACCTCAAACACTTAAGATGAATCTTTTCATCGTATAAGTCTTGCTGTTGTAATCTTTTGAGTTCTGTTTCTGAAATGGGAAATCCGAAAAATTCCATTTCTTCAATATAATCTTTGATTCTTTGTTGTTTTTCTTCTTCAGACACCTTTTGTCTAATGATATTGAATTTGTTCATATCTAGGATCACCTCTTGCTTTTAAATAGGAAAACTCTATATTCTTAACCATTACTGTCCCGCATTTACATAATATTGGATCATATCCATAAGTCTTTAATAAAAGAAGACGCCAGGATAGGTTTGATAACTTTTGTTTTATTTCTTGAATTACTTTTTGATAGTTTTTTGATTTTACTCTTTTTTTACTCCGATTGGAATAAGCTCCATAATATCTTATTAAATGGAACCCTTTATCAGGAATATGGATGATTAAACGTTTAATAAAGTCAAAGATGTTATCCTTTATATATTGTCTTCCTAATTTTAATTCTTCATCCGATACACCATCATCCTCATGTGGATCATAATACCAGTATACGGTGTTATTTTCATAATCGATATCCAAAATTCTTTGCTCGCTTATGGCTGGGTGAGCCGAATATCTAACGATATATTCGGTTACTTCATCAGATGTCATCTCATCGCTTTCATCTTTATTAGTTTTATTTTTAGGACCATAAATATATAATCCTTCATCTTTTTGTTCCTTAGTAATTTGTTCTCTTAACTTATAAAACGCGATTCTATGATTAGGTCTACCTTTTTCTTTAAGGTAATCATATATGTTATTTAATAATGTATACATATATATTTTCTTTAACCTATTAAAAGGAAAGAAATAATGGTTTTTAACTTTTTTATTATTATCAACGGTTGCTTCACTAATTAAGGCGTGAATATGTGGATTTAAAGCTAATGATCTACCATAAGTGTGTAAAAAACACACTATTCCTAGTTCTTTATTATTTCGCCTGCTAGATTTAGTTGATTGAACTAATTTTTTTAGTGACTCGTTAACACTTTGAAATAATATGTCATATAAATCTCGATATAATCTAAAAAAATTACGGATTGTATCAGGAATAGTAAATACGAAGTGTCTGTGAGGCACGTCTAATAACTTTTCTTTAACGGCTAAAGACCTATGTTCACTATATTTTTTATTGCACGATGTGCAAAATCTAGAGTGGCAGGAAAGGCCGGTTAAAGTGAAATTATCACACTTTGGGCATTCATAGAAAATATAACCTTCAGTTAATATATGACAATTCATCATGTTTTCTACATTGTAAATAATAGAAGATCTTAAAGGAGTTTTTAAGGTTTTTAAAAAGTCCGACCAATATTGTCGAAAAATTGTTTGAATTTTCCTACCTTTGTCTTTTCTGTTATATGGTAAATTAGCTAGTAGAAGTAGGTGATTTTTATTTCCCTCAACATTCCAATAAGCCATATATTTGAGATGCTTTCTTGATATTTTTATATCTAATTACAGTATATCATTAAAAAAAGACCGACGCCACAACTAGTGAGATCGGCCAAACGCGACATTAGTCGCTTTTTTTATTATAGACTATGCCTATAATTAAACATAATTGCCTATTTGTATGAGTATTTTTGATAAATAGGTCAAAAAATGTTATAATTTTTTATAGTTTAATATTAAAAATATTATGAATAGATGGGAGTAATTATGAGTTTAATGACACCTTTGAAAAAAAGGATAATAAAAAAATCACTTAACAAGAAAAACAAGGAAAATCCGTTTAATCAAACATATTCGGAAAACTATCAAATTGTATTAGATGGAAATAAAGATTCTATTAACAGCCATTATTTTTCCGCACATAATCAAAATGGTGAAAGTTTATTTGTTAGAAGAGCTGAGCGAGGTGATGGTTCAATTGAGCTGTGGTGCTGTTATCACAACCAAGACACTACTTATGTTAATACGGTTCAACATTTTTCTAATGGCGACAAAAATTCTAAAGTTGAATTAATCGAAGAAGCGAAACAATGGAAATTCTCTTTTTCTGGTGAAGTATGTAAAATGATTAAAGATGAAAATGGAATAGGACAATATAGTGATGAAAAATCTTTAATGTCTGTTGATGCAGTTTTTAATGCGACTACTAATATTTTTGATTTTACTTATCATCTTGACCCATCATTAATGGCCGCTGCAGTTGCGAAAGAAAAATGGAGTAATGAATTTTTTCAAGCTCTTCAAAGCATGAATCAAATTCATTACGAACAACAAGGAATCGTTACAGCCAATATCTCAATTGATAATCAAAAAATAGAATTTGAATCAATTGCGATGAGAGATCATTCATATGGAACAAGAGATTGGGCCTATATGGACCGTCATATTTGGTTAATGGCTTTAGTTGATGATAAAACTTCAGTTAATACAAACATGGTTAAATATCCACACCTAGAACATTTGAAAACCGGCTATTATGAGAATAAAGGCGAATTAATGCAACTTAAAAAAATTACTGATATGCAAGAAATTCAAACTGATGGTCATGTTCCAGGGATCTTTAATTACCAAGTTGTGTTGAAAAGTAAAGAAGTCTTTAATATTACCGTTGAAAAAGAAATTGAAATACCTTTTGAATACGATGGATATATTGTATATGAGGGAATTGCGAAGTTTACAATTAATAATAAAATTGCGAGAGGAATCAGTGAGTTTGGTTTTAATAAAAACCAAGAGCGATGGCTGTTTAAATAAAAAATATGAAAATACACGAATTTAAAAATCTCCCACCAGAAACACTACAAGAAATGGGAGGTAAGGCTAGAGGACTTTATTATTTAAAAGAATTTGGATTTAAAGTACCTAAAGGTTTTGTAGTTACTAATATTAAGCAAGGCGATAATTTAGAAGAACTAATTAATTATTGGGAACAATCAGGTCTAGGTAACGTTGCCGTTAGATCATCAGCCACCTTAGAAGATGGTGATGATTTTTCATCAGCTGGTCAATATCAATCTTTTTTAAATGTAAAAACTAAAGAAGAGTTTGTTAATGCTGTTAACGGTTGTTTATCATCTTTAAATGACCCAAACATTATTAAATACCGTTCTTACTTTATGCAAGGTAGTTCTGAGATGTCGATAGTTATCCAAGAAATGATTAATCCTGATTATGCTGGAGTTAGTTTTTCAATTAATCCATTAACAAAAGAAAACACAGTTTTAATTGAAGTAGTAGAAGGATTAGGTGAACAACTAGTATCTGGAGAAATAACTGCATATAGCTACGTTGTTAATCGAGATAATCCGGTTTTTGAAAACAATTCCTTAAAAGTAGATACACTTAAAAAACTATATCAAGAAACATTAGAAATAGAAACTAATTATCAAAAACCAATTGACTTAGAGTTTGCGATTGTAAATGAGGAAATAATTTGGCTTCAAGCAAGACCAATTACAACCTTAAATGACCCGACAATAGATGAGTTAGATACACCATTTGAGGTTGAATTTGATACATTAACAAATCACAACGTTGGTGAAATGTTACCAGGTGCGATTACACCTTTAACCATTTCAACCGTTGTTTATGCTATCGATTACGGGCTAAGAAAGATGTTAACCGTTGTTAGAGTAGCTAAGAAAACTGAAGATATTGAACCAACAATGTGTGTAAGTAATTATTCAGGGCATTTGTTTTTTAATATGCGATATTTGTACCGAATCCCCAAGGTGATGGCTGGTGCCTTAAGAGAGTCGATTGATATGGGTATTTGCGGACAAAGTTTGGAAACTGAAATAGTTGATGATTACCCAAAGAAAGGCAAATTAAAAAGAGCTAGTAATTTCATTAGATATATGCGATTTTTACTATCTCGAAATAAAGCTAGGAAACGTGTTAATAAAAGAGCTAGTAATTTAGTTTTTAATCTTAATCAAGACTATATCAATTTATATCAAGAATTAGATGAGAAAAAGGAAATATTAAATGAAATATTGCTAGACCATTATATAACCTCAGCTCACTCAGGAGCGATGAGTAGTGCAATCTTTACGATTTTAATTGAAGATATTAAAAATCCCGATCAAGTAAAAGGGTTGATTGCTTCAGTCTTAGAAGATATTGATGATATTGAAAGTGTGGATATTTTACGTAAGATGAGACTATTAGTTCGAGAAATGATTCTTGATAATCCTAAAGTAAAAGAAATGGAAGAGCCGGAGTTAATTAATTACTTACAAAACTCAACCGGTAAAGTTAAAGAAGCTTTTGACTTATTTATTAATACTCATGGTCATCGTTCGGTAAAAGAAGCCGAACTAAGAAGACCAGGTTGGAAAGATGATTTATACGGATTAGCTAGTAACTTAAAAGCAATTATTCTAACTGGTGGTATTGAAGAAAGTAAAGGTATTTCAAAATTACAAGAAAATATTGATAATATTACAAGCCAATATAAAGGTGGTAAGAAGGGTGCTTTAAAATACTTAATTAAGCACGCTAGAATAGGTTCTAGAAATCGTGAATATTCTAAGTCAAGATTAATATTGGCGGTTGATAAGTTCAAGCACGCTTATAAACAACTAGCCCTAAAGCTAGTTGATGTTGGGGCATTACCTGATGTTGATTTAATTTATTTTTTAACCCATGATGAAATTGGTGAAATGATTAATAAACGAAGTAACGGTTTTGTTAAAAAAGCCTTAGTTAGAAGAAGACTATTTAAAGAGCAAGAACAACTCCGTTTTCCACATGTTACCATTGGAAGACCAAAACCAATCACCATTGATCTAAACGGAATTGTCAAAGGAGACAAACTCTCAGGAACAACTTTATCAAGAGGTCATATTATTGGTAAGGCGAGAGTTGTTAAAAGTCTAGATGACGCTAAGTTGTTAGAACCTGGTGAAATCATGGTGGCCGGATATACAGATATTGGATGGTCGCCTTATTATGCCATAATAGGCGGACTTGTAACAGAGGTTGGAAGTGCATTATCACACGGAGCAGTCGTCGCTAGAGAATATGCACTACCATTAGTATCTAATGTTTCTCATGCGACAGATATCATACAAACGGGAGATATGTTATTAGTTAATGCTGATTTAGGTTATGTTTCGATTATTGATGAGTAAATCATATTAAAATCTATTAATTTTAAAAGGGACTGTAAAGAAATGAAGTTTTAATACTCTTCATGGACTTATATGAACTGCCCCCTGTCAAGTAGACAGTGTAAATAATTAAAGATTTTTATCAAATTTAGGCTTGACTCCGATATTCAATCGGAGTTAGGCCTTTTAATTTTGATTGATAACGACCATTATTGTAGTTTGAGAGATGTGTAATTTTGG
>DUQW01000063.1 GCA_012837585.1 Acholeplasmataceae bacterium | reverse complement strand
TATTTTTACTTTAATTATAAAGTGTTATAAAACTTTACATCAATTGATTCTATTTCAACTCTTTGTCTAATTTCTTCAGTAATTTTTTGATGCATATCTTCATCAATTTTAAACTTGAATCTATATAGCAAATAACTAGCTAAAACAAATAAAAACGGAATTAATAACATCGACATTCTTAATCCTAATCTCATTTCGCTAGTAACGTTAGTCCCAATAAAATTACGAATCCAATCATTACCCGGATTATTAAGGTTAATCTCGTCAGTAAGCGGTTTGATAACATCTCTATTTAATTTAGTAATTGCTAGTGTAATAGATACAACAAGGATTTGAATACTCGTTGCAAGTTTTACGACAAATGGGTTAACTGAGAAAATGACGGATTCATTACGAGTTCCTAATTTCCACTGACCATATTCAATAGTATCAGCTAACATAATGATATGAAGTACTTGCATGAACCCTTGACCAAAGAATAATAAAAATCCAGCAATCCCAATAAAAATCATGTTCATTGGAAGAACATATCCAACCAAGAAAAACGAAGCATATCCGGCAGCCATTAACCCAAAGGCTAAAGTGAATACTGTTTTTCTCTTATATTTTTTAGTAAGTATTGGTAGTAAAATAAATGCAAGTAATTGACTAACAGCTAAGATTACTGAGAATATGGTAAATTCAAATCCACCATACTTATTAAAATCATAGTTGAAAAAATAAATTCCGAGTGCTGTAGTAATAAAATATCCAATATTTAAAAATAGAATAATAAACATTAAGACAACTAATTGATCATTTTTGAAAATAATTTTTAAAATATCTTTAAATTTCGTTTTTTCAGTTTTTGGTTGGGTCATAATTGGATCTTTTGATTCTCTAACAAATAAGACAATCATTATTTGTGAGATTAAAAAGATACTAACAATTATTAATGACCAAAGAGAAAAAGCTTTTTTAGGAGTGCCAAAGGCACCTGATTGATAAATAATTGGAGTTAAAGCAACAGTAATAAACATTCCGATGCTAGCAAATGTTCTAGCTTGAGATCCGATTTTTTCTCTTTCTTTAGCATCAGTTGAAAATGTTGAATACATTGTCCAGTAAGCAATATCATTCATCGTATAAGTCATATCACTTAGAACATAAATAATAGCAAATACAATAACAAACGCCCAACCAGTTAATCCGAAATCTTGAAATAATAGGAAGAAGCAGATAGCGCTAGTTATTGCTCCAACTAAGATCCAAGGTTTAAACTTACCCCATTTAGTAGTTCTATTATCAATAATGATTCCCATTAGCGGGTCATTAATTGCGTCCCAAATTCTCGCAATTGACATTACAACCCCAACGGCGATTAATTCCCATTCAGTTAATCCTAATGCGTCTGTAAAGAACACCATTAAATAAGTACTATAGAGTGTATAAGCTAAATCTCTACCTAGTCCACTTACAGTATAAACTCTGACACCTTGCTTATTTTTTTTCATTTTGCCCTCAACTTTCTTACACCTTTAAGTATTTTTAAATTTGCGATATCAACAATACCTAATGCCATTTGAAAATTAAATGCATCTCCACCATAATTAGCGAGTAATCGAAGTGGAGTCGTTTTTAACATTCTCTTTGTTGAGTTTTGTAAATTCTCTGGTAAATCTTTTAATTCTTTAGTTGCTATTTTTAAAATAGTTCGTGCTAGCATTTTACCAGTTAAAGTATTTTCTAAATCTTCTAAAGTTGAATTTAAATTATATGGCCTTTTTAATTTAGGTCTTTTTACTGGTAATACTAAATGATATATTTTATCGAAATCTGAAACATCATATTCTTCATTTAAATAAGAAGTATGTGGATGATTTTTAAATACCCCCGGTATATAAACTTCACAAATAAGAATATGATTTGATACATCTTTTGAAATATATACTTTATAAATACCATCTTCTAAATTATATATATCTTGATATATATCATAGTATCTTAAATCATTGGTTGGTATTTTATAAGTAAGTGATTTTTTCTCACCCGCTTTTAAAAATACTTTATCAAAAGATCTTAATTCTTTTTTAGGTTTATAAACGTTAGTTTTAGGAGAGGCAATATATATTTGGATAACCTCTTTACTATCTATTTTACCGATGTTTTCGATATCAAAATTAATAATTAAATCATCATATTTTAATTCACAAGATAAATTGCTATATTTAAATTCAGTATATCCAAGTCCGTATCCAAACGGATACTTAACCGGAATATCAAAAGTATCATAATATCGATATCCAACATAAATAGATTCATCGTAGTAAACATTTAAATCAGTTTTAGAAATTTGGATATTAGAATCACTTAATTTATGTGGATATGTCTCTGATAGTCTCCCGCTAGGAGGGTATCCAAATAAAATATCTAAAATAGCTAATGCTCCGGCACCACCACTAAGTGAAGCGAGAAGAACTCCCTTAGCTTTTTTATCAACTGATAAATCCATTACCCCTCCGCCTAAGGCAACAAGAATAATATTTTGATTAATTTTATAAATTTCTTCAACTAATTTTATTTGTTCTAAAGGAATATTGATATCATCTCTATCAAATCCTTCAGCTTCAAATTCTTTTGGAAGTCCAATTGTAACTACAACCTTATCAACTTCTTTAGCTAAGTTAATATTTTCATCAACTATAATATTTGAACTAAAATTTGATGCTACATCAATAATTTGATCAACACGGTACGGATTAATCTCACTTGATCCCGCTCCTTGATATCTAAAATCTTTGATAAACGGACCGGTAATTAATATTTTTTCATCTTTTGATAATGGCAAGACATTTTCATTTTTTAAGAGTACTATTGATTCTCTAGCGATATGTCTTGCTATTTCGTGTTGCTTTTCAAAGTCAACACTTACTTCATAATTATGTCTATATTTTTTAATTAAGTTTTCTATTCGTCTTTTTGTTTCAATTAAGTTTTTCTGAATTTCAGTGTGATGTAGTCTATTTTCAACAAAACTATTATAAAAACCGTTAGAAGAAGGCATTTCTAAATCATGACTTGAAACAATTGATTCATATTTGTTAATCGTTGCTCCCCAGTCAGAAATTAAAACTCCGTCATAACCCCACTGTTCTCTTAAAACCTTGTGTAAAATACGATGACTATTAACGTAAAAACCATTAACTCTATTATAACTAGTCATAATAGTTGCTGGGTTTTCACGGACAGCAATTTCAAAAGGCTTTAAATAAATTTCCCTCATCGCTCTTTTATCAATTACTGTATTAACAGTATAGCGATATTGTTCTTGATTATTAGCGAAAAAGTGTTTCACTGAAACACCAACCCCATTATTTTGAACTCCTCTAATATAAGCGGCAGCTAGTTTGCCAGCTAGTAGCGGATCTTCAGAAAAATATTCAAAGTTTCGTCCGCATAACGGACTTCTTTTAATATTTATTCCTGGACCTAATAAAACGTGTACGTTTAACGCCTTAGCTTCAAGAGCTAATGCAGCTCCCATTTCTTCAAGTAAGTTTTTATCAAAACTACAAGAAGTTAAACTTGCAGTTGGAAAAGAAGTAGCAGTGTAGCTACTTGATTTTCCAAATGGATCTTCATTTGATAATTGTTTTCTAAGTCCGTGCGGGCCATCTGCGAAGTATAAACTTTCTAAACCGAAAAGTGGTTTGGTTTCCCACTGGTTAAGCCCCTCGGTTAAATTTAATAATTCTTTATAATCCATATTATACCTCAATTATTAATGCTTCATATGGTCTAAGTACTTTACCATTAAAATCATTATAGTTAGAGATTACTGGTTTTTTAGTAATATTAATTTTTCTTTCTTTATGTGACATATTAGCAATAATGCGGATTCGTTTTTTATTAAAAGATCTTTCATAAATATATACATCTTTTTTCATGTTAACAACTCTAAAGTCTCCTTTGGTTAAAACCGGAGATGCCTTTCTAAAGGCAATTAAACGTTTATAAAAATTTAAAATTGAGTTATCATCAGTTAACGATCTTTCAACATTTATAGTTGTTTTATTTTGATTTTCTTTTAACCACGCAGTTCCAGTAGTAAATCCGGTAGTAGCGTTCCACTGCATTGGTGTTCTGGCGTTATCTCTACTAGTTCTAAATAACATTTTTCTTAATATTGCTCTAGGAATTAATAGTTTTCTTCCTAGTTTTTCAATATTATGAGTTTCTGTATCCATAAATTCATCAAGTGATTTGAAATCACCATTAGTCATGCCGATTTCTTGTCCTTGATAAATAAATGGTGTGCCTCTTAATGTAAGTAAAATGGTTGCTAGCATTTTTGCACTTTCTAGTCTGTATTTTTCAGGACATCCAAATCTTGAAACACTACGAGGTTGGTCATGATTTTCAAAATATAGACAGTTCCAAGGAAGAGCTTCTTGCCATTTAGTCAATGTTTTCATCATTTTTTTAGGTTTATATTTTACTTTAAACCATTTATTATTGATATGATCAACTTCCATATGTTCAAAAGAAATAACTAAATCTAACTCATCTCTATCTGGTGACATTAAATCAAGAGCTTGTTCAGTATTTACAAGTACTGTTTCACCAACAGTAAATGTTTCAGGATAATTATCTAAAACGTCACGATGTAATTCTTGTAAGATTTCGTGATTTCTTTTAGTAGAGTGATAATGCTCGAGGCCAGTTAGAACTAGTCTACGTTTTCCGTTTTCAAGAGAGTTTTTATAAATAATATTAATCACGTCACATCTAAATCCGTAAATACCTTTATTTAACCAAAAAGTCATAATGTCTTTTACTTCTTGAATTACTTTTGGATTACTTAAATTAAGATCGGCCTGAGTTTTATCAAATAAATGTAAGTAGTACTCATCGCCTACTTTTTCCCAAGTGGTTCCACCGAAAAAGCCGCCCCAATTATTCTTTTTGCTGCGCCAATGATAATAATTGCGATACGGATTATCTTTTCCTTTTAAAGCCTCTTTAAACCACCAGTGTTCAGTAGAAGTATGGTTGATAACTAAGTCCATAATTATTTTTAAGCCGAGAGCATCGGCTTTATTAATTAAGGCATCCATATCATCCATAGTTCCAAATTCGGGATTGATTTTATAATAATCAGCAACATCATAGCCGTTGTCGTTATTTGGTGATAAATAAACTGGTGATAACCAAATAATATCAACACCTAAATCCTTAACATATTCTAATTTTGAAATAATTCCTTTTAGATCGCCAATACCATCTCCATTTGAGTCTTTAAAACTTCTTGGATAGATTTGATATACGATTCCTTTTTGCCATAATTTCATTATTATCACATCCTTACATTAATTATATGATATATAGATATAAAAAGTAATAGGCTTTTTACAATTTGACACAAAATCCCATTAATTTGATGAAATCGTTTACATTTGAAAAGCTATTGCTTTTTGTTTACTCAATAGTAAATATTTGTTAAAATTGAAGTGTATTCAATGAATCGTATAATCGGCTGAATATGGCGGCCAAGTTTCTACCGTGATTCCGAGAAAATCACGACTACGAACTATGAATTGCGTTTTCTCTACGCATTCATGTGGCCACTAATCTTTTAGTGGCTTTTATTTTACCATCACGAGATTGAATACAAAATATCCATGGGGAGGATTAAGATGGAAGAGAAAACAAAAAACACAGGAGAACAAGCACGATTTTTACAAAAAATGGATAAGTTCTTCAAAGTTTCTGAGCGCGGGTCTAATTGGCGCAGGGAAATTATCGGAGGGGTAGTAACATTTTTAGCGATGTGTTATATTCTAGCTGTTAACCCAGGAATGTTATCAGGCGCACCTGTTAACATGCCATACGGCGGAGTATTCTTAGCTACTGCATTAATTGCAGGATTAGCTACAATCGCGATGGGCGTATTTGCTAAATTGCCAATGGGATTAGCACCAGGAATGGGAACAAATGCCTTTTTTGCATACACCGTTGTTGGTCTAATGGGCTACTCATGGCAAGAAGCACTCGCAGCTGGTATTTTGGGTGGGGTATTATTCTTAATTATATCCGTTACCAAAATAAGAACTAAAATTATGGAAGCTGTTCCTGCAAACTTAAGATTAGCAATTGGAGCTGGTATTGGATTTTTCATTGCTTATATTGGGCTAAGAAATATGAAGATTATTACTTTTGATGCAGGTGCTCAATTAACTGGATTAACTGATTTTAATAATCCGCTAGTTTGGTTAGCATTATTTGGAATCATTTTAGCGATGATCTTACATGCAAGAGGCTTTAGATACACTTTAATCGTATCAATTATTTCTACAGCAGTTATTGGTGTAGTTGTTGGAGAAATATTAAAAGCTGCTGGTTCACCACTATTATATGCTGCCGATGGAATGGCAAATTTCCCATTAATTTCAACTGCTAAATTTGATTACTCAGGTTTAGGTGGTATTAAAGAAACAGCTTCAGGATTCGTTAATGGCTTTGCATCGTCAAATCTTTGGACACCGCAACTAATCATGGTTATCTTAACATTTGCATTTGTTGATATGTTTGATACTATGGGAACATTCTTAGCAACAGCGGGTCCTGCTGGATTAGTTAAAGAAGATGGATCTATTGAAGGTGCTGAAAGAGGTATGATTGTTGATTCAGTTGCAACTGTAGTTGGTAATATGTTAGGAACACCAGTTACAACAACATATGTTGAATCAAGTGCTGGCATCGCTGCCGGTGCTAGATCAGGATTTGCTTCAGTTGTTACCGGATTATTATTCTTATTATCTATATTATTATTCCCAATATTCGAAATCTTTAGTCACCCTGCAGTAACAGGAATGGCATTAGTATTAGTCGGGGTCTTAATGGCGACTCAACTTAAGAATATTGAATGGGATAAAGCAGAAGTTGCAATTTATGCATTTTTAACAATCATTATCATGGTATTATCTTATTCAATTGCAAATGGTATTGCATTTGGATTTGTATTTTATGTAATTGTAATGATGGCACAAAAGAGATTCAAAGAGGTACATCCAGTAGCCTATGGCTTGGCCGGGTTCTTTGTCATTTATTACATTTTACAGGCGATATTTTAACATTTAGAAATAACCCTTCGGGGTTATTTTTTTAAATAAATTATATAAAAAAAGGAGAAAATATAATGGAAGAAAAACGATTAGTATTAGACGTTTGGGAAAGACCAAAATGGTATCGTTGGATACTACTTAGCTTGCAACATGTTTTTGCAATGTTTGGGGCAACGGTATTAGTTCCAATTTTAACGGGGCTTGATGTAGGTGTTGCTTTAATTGGGTCAGGAGTTGGAACTTTAATTTATATTGCTTTAACGAAAGCGAAAGTGCCAATGTATTTAGGATCATCATTTGCATACATTGCAGCAATTACAACATCATTTGGTGCAAGTGGGAATTTTAACGGAGCTTTTACTGGAATTATTGCGGTGGGTATAATTTATTGTATCGTGGCAACAATTATTCACTTTTTCGGTGTCAAATGGCTTAAGTGGCTGCTTCCTTCAGTAATTGTAGGACCAATGATTATTGTTATTGGATTGAGTTTAGCTCCAGTTGCAATTAGTAATATTATTACTGCGATTGAAAATGTCG
>DUQW01000062.1 GCA_012837585.1 Acholeplasmataceae bacterium | reverse complement strand
CCATTTTTAAAGCTTTATCACGCGTCATAACTCCTTGATTATTGCCGTTTTCATCAATTAATAAGACATTACCATTAGGGATATCCTCATTAACTAACTCGTTGCTTTTTCCTTTTACTGGTCTTCTAATAAAATTCACCTCCAAATAAATTTATTACAAAGAAAAAGGGCATATAATTGCCCCTACATAAAAGTCATAACAAAACAGTTAATTTCACATCTAGTGACTTTTATACCTATTGACCGAATCAATCAGGTGAGAGGCTCCTCTTCTTTCCACGTGTATTATTATAAACTATTATAAGTTCAAATGCAAATAATTTAATTAAATCCTAATCAAATCAAATATTTTCATTTAAAAACGTTATAAAGTAAATATATACCAATAACATTATATAACAAATTAAATAGAAATACCCTAATGTATACTCATATATCTTACAGTTAGATAAAGGGATTAAATAACCAAATATTATTTTATCATTATCTTCTTGAATAAAAGTGATTACTACAAAAACTATTAAAATTAAAAAACTTAATCCTTTACGGTTATCTCTAATTAATATTAATAAAAGTAACGTCATTATTATATAATCAGGTATCAATTTTATAAACTCTTTAAAATAATTAATATCAAATTGGTAGTATGACGTCGTTACAAATGGTATGACAATCACTATTGAATAAATAATTATAATTAACCATAAAACAATTAGAAGATAAAAGATCAACTTATAAAAAGCGATCTTTCCTCTTTTAAAATAGGCAATTAATGGTTTAATAAATTGTGCGTCATGTTCAATTAAAATTAAAGATATCGTAAACATTAAAATATAACGAATAATCATCATAATTCTTCCGTGATATTCTTGATTGTATAAATTATTGTTTAAAAACATCTCACTTTGAGATGTTCCGGGAATTGAGATAACTATTGATAGCATTGAAACTAAAAGTAAAACTATTAAAATAATTATTCTCATTTTTTTATTAAAGAAATGACTGAAAAAGTATTTAATCATAGTTTTAAGTGATATGTAGCTAGTTTTTCAAAAACTTTTGGGTTATGAGTTGAGATGATAATTGATTTTCCTTCTTCTTTTAATTTTATAATAATTCTTTTTAAGGTATTTACCGTTTTGGTATCTAGTCCTGATAGAGGTTCATCTAAAATGATTAAATCGCTATTTCCAATAAAGGTACTTGCAATTGCGACTCTTTGATAATTACCTTTTGATAAGTGAGCGATCTTTTTATAAAGGGGAATATCTAAATCTACTAATAATTTTAAGTTTAAAGAAACATTTTTAAGTTTACTAATTTGATATAAGTAATCATAAGATGTTAAAAAATAAGGTAGGCTTGTTTTTTCGGGAAGATAATTAAATTTAATATCTTTATAATATGTAATTTTGCCGTTATCAGGCTTAATAAAGCCTAAAATTAACTTAATTAAGGTGGTTTTACCACTTCCATTAGTTCCGGTTACTAAAAGTAGTTCATGCTTGTTTACCCTTAAATTAAAGGTTTTATTAAGATAGTATTTACTTGCATTATTAAGTTCAATTAGCTTCATAGACATTACATAAATCAAAAGCGGTTTTAAGTGTTTGATAATCATTAAAATATAAAAAGTTATCAACTATTTGCATCTTTGTTGTTCCGTTTTTAGTAATTGTTAAAATAAGTGGCACTTGAAATAGTAAAATTTTTTCAAATGGAATTAAGATGTGTATTTCATTTTGTTTAATCTCAAATGATAAATTATTGACACCGTCAATTGAAATAGATTCAATTAAGGTGTTATTTAGATCATCAGTTTCTAAAATAATTTTATTTAATCTTGGAAATTCACTTCCTTGGAGTTCATATCCGTGAAGTCCTAAGATATTTATTTGAATATCTTTTCCTACATTTGGATAATATAAGAAATTGAATTTCCCAATTTTTAATAAGTAATTAGTTCCGTCTAATAACTGAATTTCTAAATGAGCCTCTTCTATTAGTAAATTAGTTTCTAATCGGGGCATTTTAAAATGATAGTTATAACAATAATAATCATCACCGATATATTTTTCTTCGTGTGAATAATTAATGTCTAGTAATTCTAATTCAAAACGGTTAGTTTCATCTAAACTTACTAAAAAAGAGTAGTTAATGTTTTCCTTAAAGTTAATTTTATGTTTCTTTTTATTAGAATATATTTTAATAGTGATATTTTTAGAATCCGTGTAGACGTAATTATAATCAGTATTAACTGTTAGTAGTTTATCTGATACTTTTGGTTTATTCGTTATAATAATTGCGATAATCGCTCCTAAGATTAGGATACCTGAGATAATAAATAAAATTCTTTGTGTCATATTCTTTTTTTCTCCATGCGATAAAAAATACTATTAATTTGCATATATTCAAAGCCGCCAGTATGCGTTCTAAACCAAAATACATATCTTGAGGCAACTCCGTTAGTGAGCCTACCATTACCTTTAATAAAGATATCTAATTGTGTCATTGGATCAACTTGAATTTTAGTTGACATCGACTCAGTTTGACTAATCGTAATGGTGGCGTCAGCTTTAATATTAAGTTTTTTAGTAAGTCCTAATTTAAATCCTTTAACGGTACCTCCGATACTAGGTTCAACTCCGCCAGAGGCACCTATAGCGTATTTTTGAGTCATTTCAGTTTTAATAGTTTGATCTAAGACTATCGGGGTAGTTCCTGTATTTCTAATTGAAGTTAGTGTCGTTTTAGTAAAGTTAACTTTAGCACTTCTTACGATTGTATGGATTTGCCATCCGGCAAACCTTCTTTTTGATACCTTGGGATAATACGATTTTATATCATCACTTGAATACTCTTTTAAGAATTTTAGATTTGGATTTTCAAAAGTAATTTCTTGATAACTATCAATTAAACCGGCTTTTACTGTTTCTTTAAGGGTATAAAAACCTAAAAATAAAATAAAGATAATAATTATTTTTTTCATAGTGTCCTCCTTTTAATTAATATTAGAGTAATCAATTTGAAATTACTTGAAAATAAAAAAAGCGCGTAATTAATACGCGCTTTATCATAATTAAATTATTTAGCCATGAATTTTTCGATATCTTTTATTTCCTTAATAATATCTTTTGATAAGTTAATGGCTCCGTCTTCGGTAATTAAGACATCATCTTCAATCCTGATTCCAATATT
>DUQW01000061.1 GCA_012837585.1 Acholeplasmataceae bacterium | reverse complement strand
GATTTTTTCTCTTTTTGTGGCGGAATGAGACATAATTACAAAGAGTTAAACAACTTATTTTTAAGATCGTATTATGAAAATAAATTATTAACTATAAAAACGATGTTATTTTTAAGAGATATTCATACTGGTTTAGGAGAGAGAAATTCATTTAGAATGACATTTAATTTATTATGTAATTTAGATCCTGATCTTGCTAAACAGCTACTTCCTTTAATTCCTAAATATGGTAGGTGGGATGACATTCTATCGGGATTAAATACTAAAGTAGAAGATGATGTTATAAAATTGATTAAAAAGATATTAATTATAGATCTAAAAAAACAAGAAGAAGGAAAAGAAGTATCACTATTATCAAAATGGTTACCGTCTATTAATGCTAGTAGTAAAGAAACTAGAAAACTAGCGAAGAAAATAGCTAATAAATTAGGTTATACTTACGAAGAATACCGAAAAGTTTTATCAAAATTAAGAAAAGGGAAAATTATAGAAAGTTATTTAAGCCGAAAAGATTATTCGTTTGATTACTTTAAAATTCCTATCCATGCACTCAATAAATATCTTTGGACATTTTACCGAAAGGATTACGGAGGAATAAGAGGTTTTCTATGAAATGTTAATTCCAGTTCCAGAAGATCATATAATATGGGTAAAGAGATGAAGGAAAAATGGAATAAAAATAAAAGGAAGCGAGCAAATTTTGACAAATTAGCGCTTAGCTCCTTAAAAACTGAACAATTTGGCGCTAAAACAATTATTTGTATTAATTCGTCGATATTTTTGAATCATGTTCCTCATTGGATAAGGCCAATTCATATGGCAACTAATCTTGCTATAAAATCTTCAAAAGATCTCTACAAACCATTTAAAAATAGTTATATTTCTTATGGGGAAGGACCTAAGTTAGTTAAACTTCCAAGGGGTTCTGCTTTCAAAAAATTAGAATATATGAAAAAAATAAAGGAACATTTGGTATTGACATAAATGATGTATATAGGTTATTATTAGAAATAGCGAAAAATAATAAATTAAAACAAGAAGATAGGGTAGAACAAATTTTATTTATTAATCATTTGCCATTTGATTATTGTATGGCATTTGATGAAGATGAATTTTGTGCCTACAAAAAGGAATTTAAAGAACTCGGATTACACATGCCGCAGTTAGTTTATTGGCAAGCCAAAACGAGAAGTACCGTTAGACTAACTCACAAAAGGCATGAATTGGGTATCCAAATAGTTAATGGATCTAGTCAAAAAATATTAAATAATATCGTTTCGAATCCGAACAATCAAAAATCATACGATTCTATGATAGAAGTATTATCAAGACATAGTGAGGTTGATAGTTTCGAAACATAGATTGGAGGAATCTAGTATGGGCTTTAAATTTCCTGTTATTAATTTAGAAAAAACGGGAGAGAACATTAAAAGATTAAGGGAAGCGAAAAACCTAACGGTTAGAAGCCTTCAAGAGATATTTGGATTTGAATTTCCACAAGCCATTTATAAATGGCAATGGGGAGAGACATTACCAAGTGCAGACAATTTAGTTGTGTTAGCTAAAATATTTGATTGTAAGATTGATGATATTTTGGTAATAACGGAATTATAAAGCGCTATAAGGCGCTTTTTTATTTATTGACTTTATACATAAATATAAAGTATTATAATAATATCATGATGGTATTATTGGGAGGAATTTATGGCATATTTAAACAAAAATACGAAAAGAAAGTGGTATCTAATGGTAATAAAAATAATAAGTATTATAATTATTTCAATCTTAATTTTTGGAGGTGGAGTACTGTCGTTTTTCACTATCGCTGAATATAGACCTAAAGATATTGAGACAGTTAATGCTTTAAATAATCCGAATAATAAAGTTAATTTGAATGTTGAATATAACGCTCTAACATTTAATATAGGATACGGGGCACTTGGTGTTTATGAAGATTTCGTTATGGACGGTGGTAAGCACGGTGTTCCTAAATCAATAGAAGTTGTTAATTGGTATTTAAACGGAATTGAAGATATTTTAATTAATAATCCAAGTGATATATATTTTCTTCAAGAAGTAGATATCAATTCAAGAAGAAGTTTTAAAATTAATGAACGCGAACAAATTGCTAATAAACTTGGTAATGATTATAGCAACTCGTTTGCCTATAACTATAAAGCTAAATTTGTTCCGTTTCCATTTTCATTTACTCAGTATATGGGAAGAGTAGAAAGTGGGATAACCAGTTATCTTAAATTTAAAACAGATGAATCATATAGACATCAATTTCCAGGCTCATTTTCGTGGCCAGTTAGAACCGTTAATTTAAAACGTGGTATGTTAGTTAACTATCTTCCGATTGAAGGAAGTGACAAATATTTGGTTGTTATAAATATTCATTTATCAGCTTATGATTCAGGAAAGTTAAGAGATAATGAAATGAACTATCTAAAGAACTTTTTAGAAGAAGAAGCGAGTAAAGGAAATTATGTTTTAGCTGGCGGGGACTTCAATCAAACATTCCCACAAATAGCTAATTCAGTTGTTGAAGATAATCAAAATAAATGGTTTAATCCAATTCAAATTAAAGAAGATTATTTACCTTCAGGTTATAGTTTTCATGTAGATCCAACAGTATGGACCTCAAGACTTTTAAATCAACCTTATAATCCAAGTGATACTGAAAACACATATCACTTTATAATTGATGGTTTTCTAGCATCAAATAATATTGAAATTATCGAAGTAAAAGGTTTAGATTTAGGATTTGTATATAGTGATCATAATCCAGTAAATTTAAGATTTAAGCTAATATAAAACCAAGAGTGGTTATACTATATTTAAAATAGACGGATGATACAATAGCTACAAAGGGTGCAAATAATCTGAAAAAAACAATTTTAAACGTAATTATGATGTTATGTATGTATTTGATGGTTTTTCGGAAAGTGACTGGGGCAATTATGGTCACATAATTTTTAATGAGTTTAATGTCAAATTAATTAGAAAAAAAGAAAGTGCACCCGCTTAACTATATGCATAATAAGTGGGTATCAACCGAACATAATCTTAGTTTTGAAAATAATGATTTGAACGCATATTATTCAAAAATTATCAATGGAACATTTGAAGCAGGAAAAGTATTTATAACTTTTGAAGGTTCAGAATTTATAATTAAAAATCAAAATCTAGAAGTAAAATTAAGTTGAACATACTTATTTGATGACTTAAATATAATCTTAAATCCAATAGACACTAATAATTATCCAAATCCAATAACATTAAAATTTGTTTAGTGAAATGAAAAATAAACTAAAAGGTAACTTTTAATAAGTTGCCTTTTTATT
>DUQW01000060.1 GCA_012837585.1 Acholeplasmataceae bacterium | reverse complement strand
TTTGGAGGCCCCGACCGGATTTGAACCGGTGGTCAAGCTTTTGCAGAGCCATGCCTTACCACTTGGCTACGGGGCCGAATTACGCTATTTAATTATATCTAATTTTAGCGTATTTTGCAATCCTTATGAGAAAATCATTATAAAAGATATAGAAATAATCCCATTATTCCTGATGTTAGAATTAATAAAATTGGTGAAAATTTATCTTTAAATATCACACTTAATAAAGAAATACTTGCAAATATGACAATGGCTTGCCAAGAAAATGAAAAGTTTTGAGGATCACCAATCATTGATTTAATTGATACATTTAGTGCTGCTGCTAGAATAAACCCAATGATTGCTGGCTTTAAAACATCCAACACCTTTTGAACAACTGGATGTTTAATGAATTTATCGCTGATGGCAGCGATAAATAAAATAATTAAAAATGATGGCATCACTACTCCTGCGGTCGAGAAGATAGCGCCTAAAAATCCATAATTTTCAAATCCTGCAAAAGTTGCTATATTTACTGCAAATGGTCCAGGAGTAGATTCAGCTATCCCGATAAACTGAAAGACTTGTTCATCAGTTAAATAACCATTAGCGATCATCTCTTGGTTAATAAGCGGAATCATAGAGTATCCACCACCAAAAGTAAATAAACTTATCTTAAAGAATACCCAAAATAATTTTAATAATCCTAATAGTGTTGTCATAAGTTAACCGCCTTTCCTAAATAATATAAGGCGATTCCAAATGCCATTAAAATTAACATTAAGTAAATTAAACTAAAGTTTGTTAAGAAAGCTACTATTAAGGCAATAAAGAAAATAATTATATTTAAATAATTTTTCTCTATTGGTTTAGATAACCTATATGCCGCCTTGAAAATTAATACTCCAACTCCAGCTTGAATACCTCTTAAAAATCCTTGAATATATTTATTTGATTCAAATTGATTTAAAAATAATGAAATTAAAACTATTATTATAAATGAAGGTAAAACTACACCAAGCGTGGCTAAAAAAGAGCCAAATGTTTTAGCTCTTTTATATCCAATAAAAGTCGCTGCGTTAATCGCGAATGGACCAGGGGTCGATTCCGCGATTGCAAGTAAGTTAAACATATCTTCTTTTGTAATCCATTGTTTCTTTTCGGTTACTTCTTTTTCAATGATACTAAGCATTACGTAGCCACCACCGAAAGTAAAAAGTCCAATTTTAAAAAATGTCCAAAAGAGATCTAAATAAATTTTTAGTTTTTCCTTCATAGTGTAATTTTAATATTTTTGCTTTCTAATTTTTCCGTCTGTTTTATGGATTACGATATCACTATCAGCATTTTTAGCTAATCCTTTAGCATAATCAATTGCTTCTTTTTGAGTTTTGAAAAATTTAATAGTTTTATCAGAACCTGATTTTCGAACTCGCCACTGGTTATAAAACTCGGATTTTTCATCTTTGTTTTGTGAGATGTGATACTTTTGATTAACTGGTTTAGCTTTCGGCTCTTCTTTTTTCTTTTCTACTTTTTTAGGAGCAGCTTTCTTAGCTTGTGGCTTAGAAGCTGCCTTTTTAGGTTCTTCCTTTGGTTTAGATTTTCTTACTTGTGACATAACATAATCCTCCTATACACATAATGTATCTAATTTAATTATATACCTAATATTTACTTTTAACAAGGTTTAATTATTTCTACGGCTCTTAATAAATGAACCAATAATTGAAATACCAATTATCGCAATTAACGCGATAACTCCGTAGAATATAAGTTGGTTCATTTCTAAATCAAATGGTAACATTGATGATTGTTTCATTGGTATTTCAACAACTCTCTCTTGAGTTGAATAGTTAGAACCTACTTTTAATTTGATAGTATATAAACCTTTATCATCAACTTCTGATACAATAACTTCTAATATTTTTTGATTAGGACTAACAAGAGTAATTTCTTCTAATTTGTAGTCATCACTTTTAATACGGTAATAACCATCTAATCCCTTTATTGCGCCTTTAATCGTAAATTTAATATCTTCGATTAAAGGATGAAGTAAAGCATCTGATACAAGTAATGTATCTTCTTTAATAAGTTCATCATTTTGAGTCCAACCAACAAAGATTTTTTCTGGATTTTCATTAATAAAATCAAAGTTATGTCTAATTATTTCAGATGGAATAGTATCAAATAAAGTTACGCTTACTTCTTCATCATTTTGATTAAAAAACGTTATTACAATTCTCTCAAGTTTTACATAAACAGTTTGATCACTTGTTACGTTTTTATAGTTATCACCTTGAGGGACATATTTTCTACCATTTGTAGTTGATTCTAAGATGACGGCATCATGCCCGTCATAAACTTTACATGTACCAACTACCTCATTGGTATCAACATCAATAAATGTTACATCATGCATTAGTGGTACTATTTCAAAGTATACGACTATATCACCAGTTAATGAGGTTGGTTCTTTAGGTGTTGCTACAAAGTAGTAAACTCCTAAATCAATTGGAGCGCCACTTAATTTAGTACCATCTTTTTTATAATATTCAATCGAAGTTTGTTGAATTGGAGCTCCAGTAATAGTAATATTTTCATATCCCACAATTGGTGAGCCGGTCTTTTCATAATAATACGAAGTAGATACATCAAACTCGGCTAACATAGTTGCATCATATCTACTAGTTGTAAAAGGAGTAGGTAATACTTCTTTTGGATCTTTTACGTGTGTACTAGGAATATCAGTTAAAAAATAATTGTAATTAAAGGTTGATGAGTTAATTGGTTTATCCCAAGTTACATCTAGAAAATAATATTTATCATAAACCCAGACATAGTTCCAGGCATGATCTTCAGTTTTAAGTTGATTAGTCGCTCTTCCAGTACCATAAACTGCTTTAATGTTAACGTAGTTCGCTATCATTAAAAATCCTTCGGCATAAGCTTCACACACTGGATCATATCTATCTAGGAATACTCCTATTGGAGTATGACGCGCCTCTTTAACATCTATCGGAGCTGCATCTGGTTTACCTATTTCAGCATATGAATTATATTCTAATAACCAATCATGAATAACTTTAATTTTAGAATAAGTATTTTTTTGTTGTTCGACTAAGTTTTTAATCTTTTCTAGTTTAATAACTATTTCTTGTAAGTCTTTTTTAAAGGTTGTTTCGTTTTGATATATTTCAAGTATCGCAAAATGAAAAGTATAAGTTACTTGATCTAAACTAGGGATTTTACTAATATCATAACGAAGATCTCCTTTTAACCAGAAAAACACTTTATAATCATATAAAAAAGTAACTAAAGCTTCTTCTATTTGTTCTGATGTTAATTCAGTAGATATTTTATTTTGCCATACTGGTGAAGCTTTATAATTATCAATACTTTCTTTAAAATGATTAACTAATACTCGGTATAATTCTTTTTGTTTTTGATTTAAATTATTCGCATTAAAATAATACTCATGAGTATTATCAATATTTGACATCAAAAGACTAAATTGTTCATTAGATGTCATATTTCTAATTTGAGATTCTGAAACAGCTAATATTTTAGTGTTTGTAATTCCTAAAATTAGAAATATAAACACCACTACTAACAATATTTTCTTTTTCATAAGATTACCTCTTATTTGACAAATTTAGTTCTTTTAGGAACAGTTCCTCCGTCAATTGTGACTACGTCACTTTCTCCAATTAGAGCGCGCGGCTCTATTTGTAAAATGCCCTTTTTAAATATTTCAATATTTTTACGGTTAGCATACATCATTAATACTGATTTATCAGAATTATAGCCTTTCGCATCAATTGTAGTAAGTCCAACCCCTTCGCCTCTTATATAGTTTGATACTTCTACAACTGACTCAACTGGAATAATTACGTGTAGTAATACTTTTCCAAACGCTAATTTCTTTTCTACAATTGAACCAACGTATACACCAACACCATAACCAAGAGCGTATGCAATTCCTAAAAGGGGTGCTTCAGCGATATTACTTACTACCCGACTAGCGACAAATACCCAAATTAAGACTTCAACAAATGAAACAATCGCTCCTGGTAATTTAAACCCACGATTGACAATAATAATTCTAACTGTTGTTAAAGTTACCTCAATAACTTTCGCAACAAATACAATTAATACTATATACCACGGCGCTGCCGTAAAAAAATTAACAATCCATTCTCCCATATTATCATCTCCCTGTCCTAAATAATGATACCATTATTTATTAAAATTAACAATAAAAAGAATTGGTAATTTTATATTATCAAAATAAAAAGACTTATTTTGAATCTCTACAAAATAAGTCTTAGTATTTTTTATTATTTATCTATTTTTTAGAGTAGTCTTGTTTTCTAATTGAACCGTCTACTTTATGAATTACAATTCTACCGTCATACTCTCTAGCTAGTCTTGTTGCTTCATCAATTGCTTCTTTTTGGGTATTAAAAAACTTAATTGTTTTATCAGATCCGCGTAATCTAATACGCCATTTTTTATAGTATTGGCTCTTTTCATTTTTCTCTTGCGAGATATGATAGACTCTGTATCTCTTAGGTGATTCTAATCTGTAGTAAAAATCCGCTTTTCTCGCTTTAGCAGCAGGTAATCTGCCATCACGATATCCAATTGCCAAACAACCAATTCCAACCCATTTTTCAGGTTCTAATTCAAGTTCTGATAATGTTTCTTTTCCAAAATCACTTAAAAGCATCTCACGTGCTCTATTAATCCAACAAGAATCAATTCCTAGTGAAAATGCAGCATTAGCCATATTCATAATTACGGCTGCCCCGTCAAGTTCAGCAGTTGGATTTTTCTCCGAAATAACAACCAATACTTTCTGAGCTCCGTGGAACGGATCTCTTCCAGAACCCATCGCATTTAATTTACTAAATTTATCATAGATATCTTTAGTTTCGATAACTAAAACTTTGCATGGTTGCCTGCCCATCGCTGATGGGGCATAACTACCCGCTTTTAGTATTAGTTCTAAATCAGCGTCACTAATTACTTGTTTCGTAAATTTTCTAACACTTCTTCTTCCTAACAACGTTTTAATTGTTTCATTCATTACTAATCACCTACCTAGTTTCAGTTTATCATAATAAATGGGTATTTTAAATACCCAATTGAATATTTATAGCTTATTATCTGTCTTTATGAGTATTATATCTATAAATATAAAAAAAGACCACAGGGTCTACATCTATCTTGACATGACTTTGTCATGGAATATTTAATGGAGCGGGCGATGAGAATCGAACTCACATAGTCAGCTTGGAAGGCTGAAGTTTTACCACTAAACTACGCCCGCTAATAAAAATGGTCGGGAAGACAGGATTTGAACCTGCGACCCCCTGGTCCCAAACCAGGTGCTCTACCAAACTAAGCCACTTCCCGAAAAGATGGCGTACTCAGAAGGACTTGAACCCTCAACCTCTTGATCCGTAGTCAAGCGCTCTATCCAATTGAGCTATGAGTACATAGGCGCTTGGAGTTAATAAATAAATGGTGACCCGTACGGGATTCGAACCCGTGAATGCATGCGTGAAAGGCATGTGAGTTAACCGTTTCTCCAACGGGCCAAAAACAAGCGCCTATTTAATTATACGAAATATAGTAGGTAAAGTCAAATTATTTAATTATAATTCTTTACATAACTTTTACTATCGATAATGAGTGTCTTTCAATACTTTTTCTGCAGCTTCTCTTCCTAATAAATATCTAATGATTTCATATGAAAATTCAAAGACTGCTCCTAAACCTTTTGCGGTAATAATATTATCTTCGATTACCACTTTTTTGTCTTGATGGTATTTACCATCAATTCCTTCTTCACAACTAGGAAAGCAAGTAAAATCTTTATCTTTTAATAAATGCTCATGACCTAGAAATCTTGGTGCAGCACATATTGCCGCAACAAGCTTATCATTATTATAATAAGTTAAAGCTAATTTAGAAACAATTTGAGTTCGAGGCTTTTCTAGTAATTCAAAGACCCATTTGCCTCCTGGAATTATTAAAAAGTCATATTCAAATAATTCAACTTCATTAACGGCGTAATCAGCTTGAATATTTAATCCGTATGCAGTTTTAATCTTCCTGTTAGATTTATAAATACTAACTAAATCTAATTTTAATCCAGCACGTAATAGTAAGTCTCTAGTAAGTAGAGCCTCACCATCTTCAATATTATTACCAATAATCATTAAACCTTTCATAAACATCAAACCCTTTCTAAATATTTACGAATTAATTTAAAGATAGCTTGTTTTCCATCTGTTGATTCTGACTCGATATATTGATCTTCTTGATCACTTGCACCAATGTGATCTGATACATATTTAATTGAAACTAAGTTAGCATTAAATTTATTAGCTACCATATAAAGGGATGCACCCTCCATATCAGATAGATATGGCTTATTAATTGGTAATTTTTCAACTTGAAAAGTATCTTGAGTGTATAATGCACCTTCATTTAAATCTAATAAATTATCATTTGGATTAACTCTTTTTGGTTCATATCTTGGGACTTGGCCGCGATCATAACCAAAATGATTTAAATCAAAGTCATATTGGATAAATTGGTTAACAAAGACAAATTCACCAATTTTAAAATCGTAAGTTCCACCAGCAAATCCAATATTAATGACTTTTCTAAAATTATATCTTGTAAGTAATTCCGCTAATGCAGTTGCGGCATTAACTTTACCAACTCCAGTAATACTTACTATTAAGTCATGTCCGTCTAAAAAACCTTGATAAGCCAAGGTTTTCGTATTTAACTTATTTTTATTTTCTAAGTTAGCAAGCAGTACTTCTAACTCACTATTCATAGCCCCAATAATTAAAATCATATCGTCATTTCACAAAACGGATATAAGCTGTCTTGCTCCTTTAAATCAATAACGTCTTGTTTTTCTGGGAAACGCTCAAACCATTTAGTTACATATGGACATGTAACAACTGTTTTACAGTTATTTTTCTTTAAGTATTTATATGCTTCTTCTACTAAGTTTGATGCAAGTCCCGCAGAACGATAGTTAGGGTCAATATATGTTCTATTGATGACTCTTAAATTATCTTTAAAAACTGGGAAAAGGATTTCTCCAATTTTTAAATCACCATCATAAAGATAGATATAATCTTTATTATATTCATATCTCATCATGTCACTTCCTTTATCAAAATATTTAATAGATGACTTATTAACATAAGTCTTCTTATATATTATACTACATCATGCCTCACATGCTAAACAAACAGATGCTTGATAAAATTGTTGAGCTGCATTAGTACTATGTTGGTAATATAGTGATTTTATCCCTTTTTCCCAAGCGTATAAATG
>DUQW01000059.1 GCA_012837585.1 Acholeplasmataceae bacterium | reverse complement strand
GAGGAAGGGGTTCAATACATTTCTATAGTTTTTAATATAAGACAGTCTTTAATTAGTCCCTATCAGATAAAAAAGAGGCACATAACTCTAAATACTTTGATAATGATGATTTTTTGATATAATTTATACTATAGGTATACTATAAGTAATATTAAATAAGGAGAAAATAAATGAGAACACTAGGTAATATTTTATGGCTTATCTTTGGCGGATTGTTTGTCGCATTAGGAACTTTTGTAATAGGATTATTATTGTGTCTTACTATTATTTTATTTCCAATTGGACTTCAATATTTTAAATTGGGTGCATTTTTATTATGGCCGCTAGGTAAAGAAGTAAAAGAAGTTAGTGGAACCACATTAAAACAAGTAGTTAATATAATATATGCAATTTTCTTCGGTTGGATATTATTTTTATATTACGGAGCAATAGGAGTTCTATTATGCATTACCATTATTTTAATCCCTGTCGGATTACAATTTTTTAAAGTAGCGAGATTCGCTATTACCCCATTAGGTTATGACTTTGTATAAAAAGGAGAGATAGAAAATGTTAAAATTTAACGATTATAAGTATGTTCGTCCTAATTTAGACGAACTAAAACAAGCATTAACAGCCCAAATGGCAAAATTAACTGATGAAAACACCTTTGAAGAACAATATGAAGCTTATTTAGAGATTGATAAAATAAGAGAATCATTTGCAACAATGGCAACTTTATCAAGTATTAGAAACTCAATTGATACAACAGATGAGTTTTATGAAAAAGAAAATGAATTTTTTGATGTTGAAGTACCAACATTATTACCACTTTTTCATCAAATTAGTTTACTAGTTTATAACTCTAAATACCGTAAACATTTTGAAGAAAAAATTGGAACATTATTTTTTGAACAAACTGCATTAAGCTTAAAAACATTTAAACCAGAGATTGTACCATTAATACAAGAATTAAATAAACTTTCTACAGAATACTCAAAACTAATCGCAAGCGCTAAAATTGATTTTGACGGAAAAGTTTTAAACTTAAGCCAAATGACACCATATATCGTTCATATCGATCGTGAAACTAGAAAAAACGCGCAATTAGCAGTATCTGGTTGGTTAGAAACTAAAGAAACTGAAATTGATAATATTTATCATGAAATGGTTCAAAAAAGACATCAAATGGCTTTAGAACTAGGTTATGAAAACTACGTTCAATTAGGTTATGATAAGATGGGTAGAACTGATTACGGTCCAAAGGAAGTTAAAAAATATCGCGACCAAATTTATGAAGTTATCGTACCTATCGTTACTGAACTTCAAAAAAGAAAAGCGAAAAGATTAGGATATAAAGATCCAAAATCATATGATTTAGCTATTTCTTTCTTATCAGGAAATCCAACTCCTAAAGGAGATAGAGCGTGGATGGTTGCTAGAGCTAAGAAGATGTATGAAGAAATGTCACCAGAGACAGGAGAATTTATTAATTTTATGTTGGACCGTGAATTAATGGATTTAGATTCTAAACCAGGTAAACGTGGTGGTGGATATTGCACATATATTCCAGATTACCGCTCACCATTTATTTTCGCTAACTTTAACGGAACCGAAGGTGACGTTGACGTTTTAACTCATGAAGCAGGTCACGCATTCCAAGTGTATCAATCAAGAGATTTGCTTTCTGCATATCGCTGGCCAACAATGGAAGCTGCTGAAATTCATTCAATGTCAATGGAATTCTTCGCATGGCCTTGGATTAATTTATTTTTTGAAGAAGATGCTGATAAATATAAATTCTCTCATTTAGCTGGAGCTATTTCATTTTTACCTTACGGAGCAACTGTTGATGAATTCCAACACTGGGTTTATGAAAATCCAAGTGTAACACCAGCTGAAAGAAAAGCGGCTTGGGCAAGAATTGAGAAAAAATATAATCCAACATTAGATTATGGTGTTGACGAATTTGCGAAAAAAGGAACCCGCTGGTTCCGTCAAGGACACGTATTTAGTTCACCATTTTACTATATTGACTATACTTTAGCTCAAGTAGTAGCATTCCAATATTGGATTAAAGATCGCGAAAATCACGAAAAAGCATGGTCAAATTATGTATCACTTTGTAAACTTGGTGGATCATATAGTTTCCTTGGTTTACTTGAACAAGTTGGGCTTGAAAATCCATTTGTTGATGGAACTATTAAACGCGTAGCTAAACCATTAAAAGCTTATTTAGATAGCGTTGATGATACTAAATTTTAATTAACCTGGAAAAGCTTGATTCTAAATGATGGAATCAAGCTTTTTTTATCTTTAGTTAAAATATCTTTAAAATACCATAATTAGCACTCTACCATTGACAGTGCCAATTATTTGTGTTATACTATAGTTGAGAAAAGGAAGTGATAAATATGTACAAGATTACAAGAAGAAGTCCATTTAGAGTTTTCGATGAAATGTTTGATGATTTCTTTAAAGACTCTACCAGAACAACATATCTAGCTACCGATCTAAAAGAATCAGATAATGATTATACATTGCTAGTAGATGTTCCTGGCGTTGATAAGGAAAATTTAAGACTTACACTGGATAACGGATATTTAACAATTGAGGTTTCTCAAACTGATGAAGTTAAAGATGAAAACGAAAGGTATTTAAGACAAGAAAGACGAAGCGTCAATGTTAAACGTAGTTATTATGTAGGAGAAACATTTACTGAAGAAGACATTAATGCATCATTAGAGAGTGGAGTTTTAACTTTAAAATTTCCAAAAGAAGGAACTAAACAAGAAGTTACAAAATATATCGAAATCAAATAATGGATAAAATTAAAAAACCGCCTTGTGGCGGTTTTTTTCATGCTCTAGTAATAAAGTATTTAAATGTTTCATCAGTTTGCATTCCAGCAAATCTGGTGATAACTGTTTTTCCTTCCATAATAATGAAGGTTAAGGCCGTTGCAACATCAAATTTTTTAACAAGATGTTTATTTTTGGTCATATCAATTACTTTAAATTCTAATTGATCGGCATACTCTTCGGCCCACCTTTCATATTTAGGTAAAATTTCTTCGCAAGCGATACACCAAGATGATGTAAAAAGAATGATCACTCTTTTTTTGTTAGAAGTAACTTCACGGTTATAGTTTAAATTGTTTAAATATGTAACCATATTTACCATCTTCCCTTCACTATTTATTATTATACACTATTATCATCTATTTAGCCTGTAAAATATGGTATAATATCATAGATATGATATTGGTTGGTGAATGAATTGATAAAAATTAATAATTTATCGTTTAAATATAGTGAAAAGCACGAAACAATTAAAAATATCTCATTAGAAATCCAAAAAGGTAAGTGGGTTTCTATTTTAGGTCATAACGGAAGTGGTAAGTCAACACTTGCTAAACTTTTAATGGGACTTTTAAAAGCTGATGAGGGAGAAATTTTAATTGGTGAAGATGAAATCTTGTTAACTGAAGATACTCTTTCTGATGTGCGTAAAAAAATAGGTATCGTGTTTCAAAACCCAGACAATCAATTTGTTGGGGTAACTGTACTGCACGATATCGCTTTTGGTATGGAAAATCAACAAATACCAAGAGAAGAAATGGTTGAAAAAATTAATCATTATGCAAGTTTAGTTAACATGCAAGATTATTTACATAAAGGACCACACGAACTTTCGGGTGGTCAAAAACAAAGAGTTGCTATTGCGGGAGCACTAGCGATGAATTTAGATATTATGATCTTTGATGAAGCAACTTCAATGTTGGATCCTAAGGGAACTGAAGAAATTGTCGAGTTAATTAAACTATTAAACAAAGAATATGGAAAAACTATCGTTACAATTACTCATGATTTAGAGTTTGCTAATTTAAGTGATGAATTAGTTGTAATGAGAGCTGGAGAAATTATTTTAAAAGGAACTCCTGAAGAAGTATTTAAAGAAGAAGAATTATTAAAATCATCTAATTTAGAATTACCTTTAGCCTTAAAATTACAAAATGATTTAAAGAAATATGATTTTAAGAATAAAGATAAAATTATGGAGGCGTTATGGAAATACGGTTTGAAAAAGTAAACTTTCAATATAGCGGCCTTACTGATACTACCCACGCTTTAAAAGGTGTTGATTTAACAATAAACGGGACCGGAGAGTTTATCGCAGTTGTTGGTCATACTGGAAGCGGGAAATCAACATTAGTTCAACTAATGAACGGTTTATTAGTTCCTAATAGTGGTGTAGTTAATGCTTTTGGGTTTAAATTACCTGCTAAGAAGCGTCAAAAAATAAACGAACTTCGTCAAGAAGTTGGTTTAGTTTTTCAATTTCCTGAATATCAATTATTTGAAGAAACAGTTTTAAAAGATATTATGTTTGGTCCTAAAAATTTCAAAAAGACTGCAGCTAACGCTGAAGAACGTGCGTTAGAGGCAGCTAAACTTGTAGGACTTAATGATGAAATTTTAAAAGCTTCACCATTTAGAATTAGTGGCGGTCAAATGAGAAGAGCGGCGATTGCTGGTATTTTAGCGATGGATCCTAAAGTATTAGTTTTAGATGAACCGACAAGAGGATTAGATCCTCAAGGCCGCACTGAGATGATGGAGTTATTTAAAGAAATCCATGAAAAAACTAATAAAACAATCATTTTAATTACTCATGATATGGATCTAGTCAGTGAGTACGCGAAAAGAGTTATTGTTTTAAGTGATGGTTTAATTACTTTTGATGGTACAAAAGAAGAATTATTTGAAAAAGAAAATTTCAAAGATTATCATCTAAGTGAACCACAAACCATTAAAATATTAAAATATCTAGAAGAAGAAACGGGATTAAAATTTGAAGAAAAGTATACTTACGAATCTTTACTAGAATATATCGTGGAGGCTAGGGATGAATAATATTGTTATTGGGCAGTATGTTCCAAGAGATTCATGGCTTCACCGATTAGATCCAAGATATAAATTACTGGCATTAATTTTTATGCTAGCAAGTTTATTTGTTATTCCAATTAAAACTGAATGGCCATATCTAGCAACCTTAGGAGCGCTAACTTTAATTAATCTTTTATTAATTGTTACTTCAAAAGTACCAATTATGAAAGTAATAAGTGGTTTTAGACCAGTAATGTTTTTACTGACATTTACATTTATAATTCAAATATTTTATTATCAAGTTGGTCCTAATGCTACTTTAGTAGTTCCTGAAATTCCACTTCATTTCACATGGGCAAGTTTAGGAGCGATGATTTTAATTTTAGTAATTTATTTACTAACCAAAAAATATATTAAATTTAAATTTATTTATTTCTTAATAATGGTATTTGGTTTATTTGCAGTTCAGCATTATATGCCAGAAAGTTGGGGTTTAATTGCTAATTATAAAGCTGAGTTATATGATGAATCATTAATTAGAAGTGGATTTTTAGTTTTAAGGATCTTAAATGTTATTATCTTAACATCACTACTTACCCTAACTACTATGACAACTGATTTAAACTACGGAATTGAATCACTTTTAAAACCATTAAAAGTAATCAAATTCCCAGTAGATACCTTAGCAATGATGTTATCTCTTACTTTAAGATATATTCCAACACTTCTTGAAGAGACTAATAAAATTATGAAAGCTCAAGCTTCAAGAGGCGTTGATTTTAACGAAGGTAAATTAAAAGATAAGATTATGCAGATGGTTTCACTTTTAGTTCCAGTCTTTATTATTTCATTTAAAAGAGCTGAAGATTTGAGTAACGCAATGGAAGCTAGAGGTTACGTGATTGGAGCTAAAAGAACTAAAATTAACGAATATAAAACTAAAGCGCCAGACATTATTAGTTTAATAATTACGGCATTAATTTTAGCTTTAATTATCGTTGGCAGAATATTACTTTAAAATGTATCGCTATAAGTTAACCGTGTCTTATGATGGTAGTGATTATTACGGAATGCAAAGATTAAGCAATCATGACTCGATTCAAAAGACACTTGAAAAAAGTATTAAAAGAATGACTTCAAAAGAAGTAAAAGTTTTTGTATCAGGTCGAACTGATAAAGGCGTACACGCTTTAGGTCAAGTAGTTCATTTTGATTTTGAAGCTTTAATTGAACCTAATATTTTAACTGATGGATTAAATAAAAGATTACCAGAAGATATTAGAATAATTAAATCAGAAATAGTAAAAAACACATTTCACGCAAGACACGATGCAAAATCAAAAGAATATGATTATGTAATATCAAAAAAAACGTCTAGTGCATTTACTCAAAGATACGAAGTATATTTTCCTAATATTGATGTATCAAAATTAAAAGAGGCATCAAAATTACTTGAAGGAACACATGATTTTGGCGGCTTTACCGTAACTAATGAATTAAAGCCAACCGAAAAAACAATTTATTCAATTAAAGTAAAAGAAACTAAAACCCATATTAAAATTAGATTTCACGGTAATAGTTTCTTAAGATATCAAGTTAGAAGAATGGTTGGATTATTAGTTGACGTGGCAACTAATAAAAAAGATATTTCAACAATTAATAAAATACTTGAAACAAAAGACCAATCACTAGCTAAAAATACAGCCCCAGCTAAAGGGTTATACTTAGTTAAAGTTCATTATTGAAAAGAGAGGCGATTAATATGTTCATTACTTTTGAAGGTGGAGAAGGAAGTGGAAAAACTTCAGTAATTAGAGAAGTAGAAGCTGCCTTAATTAAAAAAGGATACCAAGTATTAGTGACTAGAGAACCAGGTGGAAGTCATGTCGCAGAGCAAATCAGACAAATCATCTTAGATTCTAAAAACACATCTATGACTGCAGCAACCGAAGCCTTACTTTTCGCCGCCTCAAGAACTCAACATTTAGAAGAAAAAGTACTTCCAGCTTTAAAAGAAGGAAAAATCGTATTATGCGATCGTTACGTTGACTCTTCGTTAGCCTATCAAGCTTATGGTCGTGATTTAGGCTTTGATTTTGTTTCAAAAGCGAATAACTTCGCAATGAAACATTTACCTGATGTGACTTTCTATTTAGATGTTTTACCTGAAATAGGGTTAAAGAGAATTAGAAAAAGAGATGACTTAAATAGGTTAGATAAAGAAGAAAAGTCTTTCCATGAAAAAGTAAGAGAAGGATACTTCAAACTTCTTTCGATGTATCCAGAAAGAATCGTAAAAATTAACGCTAATGATACAATTGAAGTTAGCTTTAATGAAATTATGAAGGTATTAGATAAAAAATTATGAAACGAGCATTAAGTTTTTTTAATTCGACAATCAAAAAAAATAGAATGGCCCATCTTTATTTACTTGAAGGGCCGAAAGGGTCTGGAAAATTAACCCTTTCATTTTTAGTAAGCGCCGAGCTACTAAAAAGAAAAGGTGAAGATCAAGAACGTCTATTAGCTCAAATAAAAAAACTTAATCACCCTAACGTAATTTTGATTCAACCTGATGGTAACTCAATTAAAAAAGAACAAATTTTAAACTTACAAAATGAGTTTTCTAAAACAAGTCTTTATGCCGGCGCAAGAATTTATATTATTGAAGATATCGAAAAGATTACTCAAGCCGGAGCCAATAGCCTACTTAAGTTTTTAGAAGAACCAGAAGGTAAAACTACTTACGGATTTTTATTAACGGAAAACTTATCACAAGTACTTGATACGATTCAATCACGTAGTCAAATTATCCATTTAGTAGGAATCCACAAACAAGATATTAAACAAGCCTTAGTTCAAAAAGATGCAAGCCCGTTGATATCAGAAATATTACCTGAAATAACGAACAGTATTGAAGATGCGGTAGGATTGATTAATTATCAACCAGTATTAGAAATTGAGGAGTTTTTAAAAAGATTAAGTCAAGAGTGGCTTAATAAAGATATTTACTTTCAACTAGACTATGTTGATTTAGTTAATGAAACTAAATCTAGCTTAGATTGGTATAAATCGTTTTTAAACTTAGTGTTACTTTTCTTTACTGATTTAATTAGATATAAGGTGCACCGCACAATTACTTTTGAATCTCTGCGTTCAGATATTCAAAAGATAAGTGTTAAGTTAAGCTTAACGGACTTAGAAGAAATTACTTCAAAAATAAAAAAACACATTAACCGCCTAAGAGTTCCAGTTAATATTAATATGTATTATCAAATGTTACTCATAGAATTAGACAAGGAGCGCAACAAATGAAAATAAGTGTTGTAAAAATAGAAAAATCAGGCTTAAAATACTTTTTTGATTCTAGCGATTTAGAAGTAAAAAAAGGTGATTCTGTCGTTGTAGAAACACCAAGAGGTGTTGAATTATCATCAATTATTTCAATTGTTGAAATCGAAGAAGATAAATTAAGTCGAGAACTAGTCCCATTTTTAAGACATGCTACTGAAGAAGATTTTGAACAATTTAAATTAAATGATCAAGAATCTTTAGAAGTAGTGATAACGACTAAAGATTTAGTTAAAAAACATAAACTTGAAATGTCAGTTTTAGATGCTGAATATACATTAGATCGTAAAAGATTATTAATATATTTTGAAGCTGAAGAAAGAGTAGACTTTAGAGAATTAGTAAAAGACTTATCTTATGTTTACCAAACGAGAATTGAACTTCGTCAAATCGGCTCAAGAGATGGTGCTAAAATTGTTGGCGGAATTGGACCATGTGGTAGAGTTTTATGTTGTAAGATGTTTATTGATAACTTTGATGTCATTACTATTAAAATGGCGAAAAACCAAAATATGGCATTAAATCCATCTAAAACTAGTGGAGCATGTGATAAGTTATTATGCTGTATAAAATATGAAAATGAAACATATACTTATTTAAAAGAAAACTTACCAGCTAAAGGTGATAAGATTTTATACAAAAAAGAAGTATATGATGTTAAAGAAGTTAACCTATTAAGAGAAACTGTATTAATCATTAAAGAAAATGATGAACAGGAAAGAATCTGGCTTAAAAAAGATGAATATGAAAGGGTGAAATAATGTTACTACAAACTCTAAATCGAAAAGAGAAATTAAAATTTTTAGACTTAGCACTACATTTAGTTTCAATTGATGGAGAACCATCGAATTATGAAGATAGAATTTTAAATTTAATGTTAGCAGAAATTGGTGACGATGTAGCCCAAGAATATACATTTAAGTTAAGTGATAATTATGAAAGAACGATT
>DUQW01000058.1 GCA_012837585.1 Acholeplasmataceae bacterium | reverse complement strand
TATATAGTAAGTAATACATTTAAAGATTAGTGTAGGAAGTTTAATATTGCTTCTGAAGCAATTTTAAAACTTAATACTGACTTAGTTCCTAATTCAATTCATATTAATGAATTTAATAACATTTATGTTTTAACTAATGAAGGTTATATTAACGAATATGACCAATACGGTAATATTATCTTTGGCTTTGGCGGTATTGATACTGGAACCAAACGATTAGGGTTATTTGTTACTCCAGTAGATATTACGACTGACTCTAAACATAATATCTATGTATTAGATAAAGGACTAAACGAAATTCAAATCTTCCAAAGAAGTGAATTTACTGCCTTAGTCCATGAAGGATTAAAAAATAATAAAGATGGTATTTACGATATTAAGCAGTGGGAGGAAGTATTAAGAATGAATGCGATCTTCTCGGTTGCTAATAGTGCAATCGCTAGAGCTGAGTATCGTAATCAAAATTACAAAGAAGCCTTAGAATATTACAAAATCGCAACCGATAAGGTAGGATACAGTGAAGCATACTGGCAAATTAGATATGATTTTCTGCAAAAGAATATGCTAACTTTCTTAATTATCTTTATTTGTTTAAGTGTTTTAGTTTACGGTGTTAAATTTGTTGATAGAAAATGGGGCACTTTCTATTTCGTTCACGACTTTACCGATAAAGTAAAAGCGAAGAGAAGTGTCAGTGAATTTTTATTACTATTTAAGATGTTTAGACATCCAATTGACACCGTGCATGATGTTAAAAGATATCATAAATCAAGTAAGAAGACTGCGACAATTATTTATGTTTTATTTGTTGTAGTCATGATTTTATCAAGATATCTAGAATCATTTATTTTTAGTACAGTTAACTTTGAAAGATTTAATGTATTAAAAGATGCGTTAATATTAATTGGTGTTGTTTTATTATTTGTTATTTCCAACTATTTAATTAGTAGTTTACAAAACGGAGAGGGTTGGCTAAAAGATGTTTATATTGCAACAAGCTACACCTTAGCCCCAATTATTTTATTCATGCCGTTTATTACATTAATGTCACATGGATTAACATTAAATGAGATGTTTATCTATAAGGCTGCTAACTATATTACTTATGGTTGGGTATTAATTAATTTAATAATTATGATTAAAGAAGTTCATAATTATACAATACCGCAATTAATCGGAAACATCTTACTAACCATCTTTACCATGATAATTATTGTAGTAATTGTCGCCTTAATCATCATATTAGGAAACCAACTATACGATTACATTAGCGGCATCATAAGAGAGGTGATACAGTGTGTATACATTTAAGCGAATAATGATAGCGCTAATGGTTGCTTTCACAACCATTGCTGCTGTAACTGTTAAACCAAAACCTAGATATGATGCAGTTCAAGCATTAACTAATGTTGCACCTCAGTATAGTTCACTTATTTCCAATCGGTATACTCAAAAAGAAGAGGATTTAAGAATTGCTCAAAATGATTATATTGATTTAATTGATTATCAAAAATTAGGAGTAATCAATAACTTAGAGTTATACGTTAAACAAGATGATTTATCATTTAGAGTTGTTAACTTAGATACCGGATATCTTTGGGGAAGTAATTTTAATTTTGATTATTTAGATGAAACTTCACCATTACATGATGAAGGTGATTTAGGGGCAAATGAAGGGTGGAAGAAAATATTTAATTCACCAGCTTCAGTTAGTTATTATCACAAAACTAATATTAGAGAAGAATACTTATATTCAAATCACTTATCAAGAAAAACATTTATTAATACAACCACAACTAATAAAGTTGGGTTTAAAGTTAAAACTTCATTTTTCTTATCAAAAGTTAAATTTGAATATGAAGTTTACTTAGATCAAGAAGGACTTCACTTTGAAGTTCCATTTGATTCAATTGAAGAAGGAGATACCTTCAAACTAGCAAGTATTAAACTTTATCCTTTCTTTGGGGCAGCTAAACGCAACCGAATTCCAGGATACGTCTTCGTTCCAGATGGAATGGGCGCGTTAATTCGTTTTGATGATGCCTATGATAAAGGGATTTATACGAAAAGATTTTATGGTCCGGATTACGGAATATATTTAAAATCAAGTGAAGAATATTTAACATTAAATACTTATGGTGTCGTTCATGGGGTTAATCAAAACGGGTTTATCTCAGTAATTGAAAGTGGCGCATCTCACGCGATATTGAGCCACTATCCGTCTCAGTTAACAACTGACTTTAACCATACATATGTTTCATATGAATATCGTAAAGACTATATTCAATATTTAAACAAATCAAAAACAAGTAGCGTTATATTAGTTCAAGAAAATAAAAATAAATATGATATTAAACAATCATTTTATTTTCTTTCAGGTGATAACGCTAACTATGTTGGTATGGCTAATAAGTATAAAGATAAGTTAATTAAAGAGGGAGTCTTAGAAAAGACTAATCACGGTGACATTCCAATTCATTTTGACGTTTTAATGAGTGAATCTAAAAAAGCGTTTATTGGTAGAAAGGTATTAAAGATGACTACTTCAAGTGAACTTGAAGAAATCATTTCAAGACTTAATAGTAATAATATCAGTAATATTACCTTAACCTTAAGAGGTTGGCAAAAAGGAGGATACTCATTAACTGGACCTAGATATAGTAGTGTAGAAGCCAGAATTGGTGGTAAGCGCGGTTTAACTAAGTTTAATGAAAATCACGATAACGTCTATTTAGAATCAGACTACTTTAAAGTTAGTAGTCGTGGTACCAACTATCACAAGGGTGATGTTGGTCAATCAATTGGTCAAGAGTTGTTAGAAGAAAATGAAGGAAGATCATATTTCTTAAGACCTGATGTAAGTATTAAAAACTATCGAAAGAACTTAGAAAAAAATAGTGTTTACTCTGACGGTATTCATCTTTCTTCAACTAATTACTTATATAGCGAGTTTGTTAGTAAGAGAAACCGCGAAGAACAAATCGAAACGATAAAAGAGTTTATCAATGTAGCTGATAAAACTTCAGTATCAGGATCATTTGATTATTTATTTGGTGCTAGTAGAATTACAGATATTACCTTATATTCATCGCAACAAAAAAGATTTAGTGATACCGTTCCGTTTTTAGCGATTGTTTTAAGTGGATATAAAGATGTATTCGGAAGAAATTCTAATTTCTTTGCTAATACGACTAATGAATTATTAAGATTAATTGATTACCATATCTATCCATCATTTTATATTACTAATGAATCAAGTTATTATTTATTAAATACTGAAAGCGAACACATTTATACATCAAGATATTTAGATTGGGAAGAAGAAATTAAACGTCAATATGATTTTGTTAATGACGCGTTAAAACATGTTGTAAATGAAAAAATTATCAAAAGAGTTATCATAGACGCTGGCTTTGTTAAAGTTAGTTATTCTAATGGTGTAATTATTTATATAAATTATTCGGGGGCTACTAAAGTTGATGGTATCCATCAAGTTGATGCTAGTAGTTATAAGGTGGTTTTATGAAATTAAGTAATAGACAACGAGAAAATTTATATGGATATTTATTTATCGGAATTTGGATTATTGGATTTCTATGGTTAACCTTATATCCGCTAATTATGAGCTTTATTTATTCACTAAATAAAGTAACAATTACGGCATCTGAAGGAATTGTCTTAAATCCAGTAAAACTTCAAAATTATGTCGATATCTTTTCAAAGGATTTTAACTTTGTTAACGCGTTAACTGACTTTATTGGCGAGATATTCTTATTTGTTCCAATTATCATTATTATGTCGATTATTATTTCTCTTTTATTAAATCAAAAGATTAAATTAAGAGGAGTCTTTAGATCGATATTCTTCCTACCAGTAATCATTTCATCAGGACCAATGATTACTGAATTAATTAGACAAGGGGCGGGTACAGTTCCAATTTTTGAAGATGCTGAAGCGTTAAGTTTTATTGAACAATTACCAAGATTTTTAGCAAGTCCAATCTTATCACTCTTTAGTAAGATGATTATTGTTTTGTGGTTTTCAGGAGTTCAAATTGTTTTATTTTTAGCGGCACTTCAAAAAGTTGATGGTGAAATTTATGAAGCGGCGTCAATTGACGGCGCTAGTCCTTGGGAAATGTTTTGGAAGATTACCCTTCCGACCTTAAAACCAACGATTTTAATTTCATCAATTTATTCAATTGTCTTTCTAGCTACTTTCTCAAGTAATAGTGTTTTAGTCCATATCCAAAATAATATGTTTGATATTACAACTGGATATGGTTATTCAAGTGCGTTAGCTTGGATCTACTTTATTGTTATTTCAATATTACTAGCTATTGTTTATCTTCTGTTTAGAAACAAAAAAGAGAAAAAAGAGAAGAAAGTGAGGCGAGTAAGATGAAAGTCGAAAGAGCTAAATCAAAAATTAGAAGAACTCTAATTGGGATGAAGTTTGTTGACGGTTTACTATTTAAGATATTAGTTTACGGACTTTTAATTATCTTGGCGTTCGTCTACTTATACCCACTACTTCATATGGTTAGTTATTCTTTCCAAAGTGTTGAAGATTTATTAAACCCAATGGTTAATCAAGTGCCAACTGAGTTATATGTTCAAAACTACCGCGAAGCTTTTCTAGTTTTAGATTACTTTAAAACTTTAAGAACTAGTTTATTAATTACATTAGTTCCGGCGTTAGTTCAAACAATTATTGCAAGTTTAGTTGGATACGGTTTTGCTAGATTTGAATTTAGGGGTAAGAAGTTTTGGATGATGTTAGTTCTTGCAACATATATTATTCCGCCGCAAGTAACGATGATTCCGAGATATGTCTTATTCCATAAACTAGGTTTTTTAGGAAAAGCTTTATCAATTATTGTCCCGGCGACATTTGGTCAAGGATTAAATAGTGCGATCTTCATTTTGATTTTCTATCATTTCTTTAGTCAAATACCAAAATCATTAGATGAGGCCGCTCAAATGGACGGCGCTAGTCCACTTTATATTTATTTTAGAGTTTCAGTTCCACTTTCAATACCAAGTTTTATTACATCATTTTTATTTTCATTTGTTTGGTATTGGAACGAAACATATATATCATCACTATTCTTAGGAAATAAAAATCCAACACTGCAAATGATGTTACAAAACTTCGTTTCCGCATACAGAGCAGCTATGGGCGGTGAAACCGGAGCCCAAGCGGCTAATGAAGCGGTTAGAATGGCAGCAACAATTTTAATTATATTACCAATGGTATTAATATATTTTATCCTTCAAAGATGGTTCATTGAAGGAATAGACAAGGCAGGGATTACAGGTGAATAAAAAGAGTTTAATTATTTTATTATTAATATTTTCATTAATATCATTATTTGGATGCAAGAAAAATGTGGAAGAACCAGAGCCATCAAATGGTAATGATGATATTCCACCAGTGATTGTAGATGAGTACGCTAAAGAAAAAGGGTTACTTAAAGATGAGGCTAATTTATGTTTCCAATTCTTTATGGAAACATCCAATTTCAAAGATGGAAGTTTAGGTTACGGTATGGTTCGTGACCGCTGGCCAGATAACCAGTATATGGCAAGTATCGCTAGTGTCGGCTTTATGTTAGCATCACTTCCATACGGAGTTGAAAATAACCTTATTACAAGAGAACTAGCTTTTGAAAGAGCCTCAAAAACGATGGATACTTTAATCCGTATGGAAACTTATTCAGGTTTTTTCTTTCACTGGTTAGATATGAGAACCGCCGAAAGATTAGGTTCTTGTGAAGTTTCAATTATTGATACCGCCTTAATGTTAGCTGGCGCGATTGTCGCAGGTGAATATTTCGGTGGTGAAGTAAAAGAAAAAATGCAAGTCATTTATGACCGCATTGATTGGAGTTTTTATGTAAATCAAGATAGAAATATGTTTTATATGGGGTATGTTCCTGACCGCGGAGGATTTTCCGGGGCGTGGGACCACATCAGCGAACAATTGATTATGTATGTAATGGCAGCAGGATCTTCAACATATCCAACTGACAATACGTTATATCGTACAGTTAAAAATATCGCAATGAGTAATTACCGTGGAAGATATAGAACTAAAAATTATCAAACTGAAAGTTTTATTTATGGCGGAAACGGATCACTTTTTCAACACCAATTCTCACATGCATTTATTGATTTTAGAAATATAGTTGACCATCAAGGAACTAATTTTTTCAAAAATGCAACTGAAGCAACCAAAGCTAATTACTATTTTTGTAAAGATGAAGCTTATAAGTATATTGGCTATCAAGAGGCTTGGGGCTTATCAGCAGGAGATCATCCATTTGGCTATAAAGCATTTGGGGCGCCACCTGCGAAAAACTTTTCACATAACGGCACGATTATGCCGTATGCCGCTCTTGCAAGCGTCAATTACACACCAGAATATACTTTTGAAGCAATTAGACACTTTGATACATTAGAAGGCTTAAAAGGTAATTACGGGTATGTTGACGCGTATAACTTAGGGCCAGTGGATCCGACATTCTTCCCACAACTAGCAGAAGTGGCTCCATGGTTTGATAACGATGTCTTAGGAATTGATAAAGGAATTACTTTATTAATGATAGCAAATTTTGAAAGTGAATTAATTTGGAATCTATTTATGCAAAATCCAAATATTCAAAGAGGATTAGAGGTCCTTGGGTTTGTTCCGGCAACCGAATAGGAATCTTTAATAAATTGTTAAATGGGCTTGAAAATGAAAGCGGTTTCAAGTATAATGGTAGTATAAATCGAAACGTTTCGATAGATAAAAGGAGGAAACAAATCTATGAAAAAGTTTTTATTGACTATTTTGATGTTCTTTAGTGTTGTTGCACTAGTTGCGTGCGACAAAAAACCAGTTGAACCAGATCCAGATCCAGATCCGGATCCACAAGTTACTGATACTGTTAAACCAGTAATTACAGTACCAGGAGCAACTATTGAACTTTACGTAGGAGATCAATTTGACCCTATGTTAAACGTAACTGCTCAAGATGATAAAGATGGTAATATTACTTCAAGTATTACATATACATCATCTCCAGCATTAGATCTTAACACACCAGGTAGATATACCATCACTTATAAAGTTAAGGACAAGGCAGGTAACGAAGCTACAAAAGATGTTTTAGTTATCGTTCAAGCTCGTCCACAAGGATTAGGAATCCAAAACGCTGACTTTGATGAGTGGGACGAAGAAAGAGGTATGCCTGTTGGTTGGACAAACTGGGTTAACCGTTCACAAGACGTAGAAGCGACCTTCTCACACGGAGAAAGTATGGCAATTGTTGACATTACTGCTCAATCAGTTGTTAAAGACAATAACTGGTGGGACGTACAGTTTAGATGTGAAACAATGACTTTCCCTGCATTTGAATCTTACACATTAAGAATCTGGGCTTATGCTGAAAATCCAAGATATATGATGGTAAACATTCAAGGTGGAGGACTTGCTCAAAAAGCAATCGACGCTAAATTAGTAGAATTAGGAACTACAGTTCCAACTGAACCAATTGAAATTGATTTCTTCGGTTTACAAGATGCTAATAACGCAATGCTTCAATTTAACTTAGGTACATTCCATAAAGTAGCTGATACTCATCCTGATAAACAAACAGTATTAGGTAAAGTATACTTTATGAAAGTTGAAGTAGTAAGTGGACCAGAAATTGAAAACCAAGCACCTTTATTACAAGGTAAAGATATTTTAGTTCCAATTGGTGGACCAGCTTTAATTAAACAAGGAATCACTGTTAAAGACGACAGAGACAACTTAACATTAGATGACGTTACTGCAACTGCATTAGGAGCAGAATTAGACGTTAATACTCCAGGAGTTTACGAATATGAATATTCAGTAACTGACTCTGAAGGTTTAACAACTACAATGAGAAGAAAATTCATTGTTGGTTCATTTGTAATCCCAACAATGGATAAATGGACACAATTTGTTGAAGCTGGTAAAGCTGCACAAGTTGTTACAGCTCCTGCAGGCTCTACTGAAGCTCAAATTGAAGTTACTCAATTAGGAGACAGAGCATGGCATAACCAATTCAAATTAACTGGATTAATGGGTACTAAAGGTACTTATAGAATTAAGTTTACTGCATCATCATCAGTAGCTAGAACAATCGTATTTGCTCTAGAACAAAACTACGGTGTTGGTGTTCCAAGAGTATGGCACAGATTAGAATTAACTCCAGAACCACAAGTATTCAAGTTTGATTTAACATTACCAGAAACTGCAACATCTCCAGGACAATTCCAATTCTTCATGGGAGATGCAAGCCATGATACAGCGTTTGCTGATGGTGTTTATGTTCCATCAGTAATTACTATTAAAGACTTTTCAGTTAGAGAAGTTCTTCCAGAAGCTGGATTAAAGAATGGTAACTTTGCACAGTGGGACGATGTTAACGGAGTACCTACTGGCTGGACTAAATGGGTTAACGAATCTCAAGATGTAGCTGCTACATACTCACAAGTTGACGGAAAAGCAGTTATCGATATTACAGCTCAATCAGTTGTTAAAGATAATAACTGGTGGGATGTTCAGTTAAAATATCCAAGTTTAGTATTTGATGCTTATGAATCATATACATTAAAGATTTGGGCATATGCTGACAGCCCAAGATATATGAGAATTAACCTTGGTGGTGGCGGATTACCAGAAAGACCAATTAATGAACTTCAAGTTGAACTAGGAAACACAGTTCCAACTGAACCAATTTCAATTAACTTCTTTGGTAAAGGCGATGCAGTTAATGCTGCATTAACATTCCACTTAGGAACATTCCATAAAGTAGCAGGAACAACTCCTGAAATGCAAACAGTTCTAGGAAAAGTATACTTTGTTAAAGTTGAAATCGTCGAAGGACCTGCACTAGTAAACCAAGCACCTACATTACAAGGTGGCCCAGTGATTACTGATGTTGGTGTACCAATTGACATTAAAGCTGGAATTAAAGTTCAAGATGATATGGACGTTATGAAGCTAGCTGACGTTGTGGCAACTCCAGTTGAGGCAGAATTAGATATTAATACTCCTGGTATTTATCCATATAAATATGTTGCTACTGACTCAGAAGGATTAACTGCTGAATTAGTTAGAAATATTTATGTTGGTTCATTCTTTATTCCAACAATGGATAAATGGACTCAATGGTCAGGCGACGGCGGTACTCAAGTTGTTACAGCTGCAGCTGGATCAACTGAAGCTTCAATTGAAGTATCAGTACTAGGACCTAATGCATGGCATAACCAATTCAAGTTAACTAAGACATTTGCTAAAGCAGGAACATATCAAATTAAGTTTACTGCATCATCAACTGTTGCCAGAACAATCGTATTCGCTCTAGAACAAAACTACGGTGTTGGTGTTCCAAGAGTATGGCACAGAGTAGACTTAACTGATACAGAAGCGGAATTTACATTTGAATTAGTATTACCAGAAGATGCTAAAGATGTTGGACAATTCCAATTCTTCTTAGGAAATGCTGCTCATGAAGCAGGATTTGAAGATGGAGTATATGTTCCATCAACAATTGTTATTAAGAATTTCACAGTTACTAAAATCGCATAATAAAGTTTGAAATGATAAAAGGCGCATGGTCGCTACATGCGCCTTTTATTTAATTACTTGATAATGAAACATACTAAAATAATTCAAAAAATTGAACAGACGGCAGTCGAGTTTTTTTCAAAATATACTAACTTAGATATAAATACAACCGGATACGGTTTAACTATTGATAATACTAATAATTTAGATATCGCTACAATCGCAGGTAGTGGTTTTATGCTATCTAGCTTAATTATTGCCGATAAAAGAGGATATCTTGAAAGAAATAAAGCTCTAGAAATAGCACGAAATACCCTTAAAAACTTTTATGAAAATATTAGTCATTATGAAGGGTTTTTTATCCATTTCGCTAATTTTAAAACTGGCGCAAGACATAAACTTTGCGAGTACTCAACCGTTGATACTATGATATTTTTATGCGGAGCGATTGCTGTTGACAGTTATTTTCAAGATGAAGTAATTAACAAATATTTCAATAAACTTATTAAACGAGTTAACTTTAGTAAATTTGTTCATATGAAAGAAGGGAAACCTACCTTTTATATGGCTTATAATCCTGACCGTGATGGTCAGTATGTTAAAGGAGAACCGGGATTTATTCATCACTGGTCAATGTTTGCTGAACAATTACCACTGTATGTTATTTACGCAGGACTAGGTTATGATGATGCATTAGATGTTTACCATAGTTTTAACCGCGTTAAAGGTAGTTATAAAGATATCGAGTATTACTACACACCAGGAAATGCACTATTTGTTTATCAATATCCATTAACGTTTTTAGATTTAGAAAATATTTCGGATGATGAAGGTATTAATTGGCATGATAATGCCAAAAAAGCGATAATGGCTCATCAGCAATTATCAATTGATATCTCAGATATCTATCCAACATTTAATAAGTATGCCTTCGGTTTTACCGCAGGCATGACTAAATCAGGATATCAAGTATTTAGGGGATTGCCTAACGTTGACTTAACATATGCAACCGACGGTACCGTTAATCCAAATGCGGTAGTTGGATCACTTAGTATTTGTAATGAAATTGCCGTACCAGGAGTGGAATACTTATATCAAAAACCAAATCTATTTAAAAAGTACGGATTCGTTAGTGGTTATAATGAAGCAAAAAATTGGATTAGCGATTGTTATTTATCAATTGATAAAGGATTAGAGATGTTAATGGCTAATGCTTACTTATCAAATGATGTAAGAGATGCATTTATGAATCACGATATTATTAAAAAAGGATTAAAGGTATTGAAATGGCGATAATTTATCAAATATATCCCCTAAGTTTTCTTGATACCAATAAAGATGGTATTGGAGATATTAAAGGAATAATTAAAAAATTAAAATATCTTGAAGAACTAGGAGCTGAATATATTTGGATAACTCCAATTTTTAAATCGCCAATGGAAGATAATGGTTATGATATTAGCAATTATTATGATGTTAATCCTATCTTCGGAACTAAAGAAGATTTAAAAGAATTAATTGATACAGCTAAAAAACATAATATTAAAATTATTTTAGACTTAGTCTTAAATCATACAAGTACCGAACACGACTGGTTTATAAAGGCTAGTAAAGATGTAAATAGTAAATACCATGATTATTATATTTGGAGTGAAAATCCACCACAAATTGATTCATATTTTGGTGGATCAGCTTGGGAGTATGTCCCTAGTGTTAAAAAATATTACCTACATATGTTTTCAACCGGACAAGCTGATCTAAATTGGAAAAATGAAAAGTTAAGAGAAGAACTATTCGAAATGATTAATTATTATATTGATTTAGGTGCCGGTGGTTTTAGATTAGATGTTTTAGATTTAATTGGAAAAGATTTAGAAAATAATAATTTATACGATAGAGAACTATTACTTAAATATCTAAAAGAATTAAATGAAAAATGTTTCAAAGGAAAAGATATCTTTACTGTAGGAGAGATGAACTTACCTCTTGAAAAAGCTCACTACTTAAGTAAAAATGAAATCTTAACTACCGTTTTCCAATTTAATCATATTGCCTTAGACGAAGTAGCAGGCAAAGGCAAATGGGAATTAAAAAAACTTGAATTAAATGATTTAAAAGAAGTTTTAAATAATATCCAACAAGTTTACCAAAAAGGCGGAACACCATCACTGTTTTGGTCAAATCATGACCAGCCTAGAGCCCTTGGAAGATATCTTAATTTAGATTATCGTTACTACGGACAAACAATGTTATTTATGCTAATGTATCTTCAAAAAGGACATATCTTTATTTATCAAGGTGAAGAGTTTGGAATGTCAGGCTTAGGTTTAGTCGATATTGATAAATATAAAGATGTAGAAGCATTAAACTATTATAATATTGCAACCAAAACAAAATCTAAAGAAAGTGTGTTAAGAAGCTTAGCAGTAAAAGCAAGAGATCACGCTAGAACTCCGATGCAGTGGAATAACACTAAAAATGCTGGATTTTCAAAAGGTAAACCATGGATGGAAGTTAATGCGAATTACACTGAAGTTAACTTTGAAAAAGATTATAATAGTGATAAGTCGATTTATAAATTTTTGAAAAAATTATTAGAAATAAGACAAAACAATACGACTTTTGATAAAGGTTTATTCAAATTAGTTGTTTTAGGACCACATATATTTGCATATGAAAGAGTCTTAGATGATAATTATTTAATAGTATGTAATTTTAGCGATAAAAAACAACCAATAATTGATTTAAAAGGTGAAATTATTTTAAATAATTATGATTCGTTAGATAACCAATTAAAGCCTTATCAAGCGCTATTAATTAAAAGGGGGTAGTGATAATGGCTACAATTAAAGATGTTGCGAAGCTAGCTGGAGTTTCTATTTCTACAGCATCATTAGCACTTAATGATTTACCTAATGTTAGTAAAAAAACTAAAGCTAAAGTGCTAAAAGCTGCTGAGGAGTTAGGTTATCAT
>DUQW01000006.1 GCA_012837585.1 Acholeplasmataceae bacterium | reverse complement strand
ATATTATTTATATAATAAAAAGGAGAGTGTTATAAATTGGTTCCGTTGTCCGACGTTGATCCGAGTAAGTTAATCGTTATATTAACTAATTTTTTGAGTAAAGAAACTTTAACCGTAGATATTATATTACTGGTAGTTATCTTATTTTGTATTATTATGTCAGCTTTTTTCTCAGCGATAGAAACAGCAATGTCTAGTTCAAGTTTGTTAAGATTACATACACTTGCTGATGAAAAAGTAAAGGGGGCAAGAAAAGCAATTGCTTTAGCTGAAAACTTTGACAAAACAGTTACAGCTATTTTAATTGGTAATAATATTGTTAACATTGGTGCTTCTACTATTGCTGGATATATCTTTGTACGTGTTGTTTCAAACGCATCACTAGCTGGGATTATCTCTACCGCAGTTATGACATTTCTAATTTTGACTTTTGGTGAAATTTTACCAAAAACGTTTGCTAAGGAAAATGGTGAAAAATTTTTTGTTAAAGTTGCTCCAATGATGTGGGTTTTAACTAAAATATTCACACCACTTACTTTAATGTTTGTTGGTATTAAAAAATTATTTTCACTTAAGAAGAAAGAAACGCCACAAGAAGCTACTGTTACAGGTGAAGAATTAGAAAAACTGGTTGATGTTATGGAAGATGAGGGTGTTATTGATGAAGAGCATGCTGATTTAATTCAAAGTGCACTTCTTCTTGATAAAATCTCTGTCTATGACATTATGACTCCAAGAATCGATATGATTGCTGTTGATGTTAACGCATCATTTGATGAAATTATTCATACATTTGATGAATTTCAATATTCAAGAATTCCAGTTTATGAAAAAGATAAAGATAATATTATTGGAGTTTTAGCTGAAAAAGACTTCTTAATCCAAATCGTAAAAAATAAAGGTAATTACGATAAAATAGATATTAGAGATTTGATCTCCGAACCATATTATGTTAATAAATCAACTAAAGTAGATGATTTAATTGCTAATATGCAACAAATTAAAAAACACTTCGCCATCGTTATTGATGAATACGGTGGAACAAGTGGTATTGTTACTATGGAAGATGCATTAGAAGAGTTAGTTGGAGAAATTTATGATGAGTATGATGAAGTTGATGCTGATTTATTAACTGAAGTTTCAGAAAATCATTATAAAGTAAGTCCAGAGATGCCACTAATTGATTTATACGAAGAACTTAATCTTGGTCATGCACCAGAAAGTAGTTATTCACTTGTTGGCGGATACTTATATCATGAAATTGAAGAATTACCTAAAGCCGGTCAAGTTGTCACATTAACCCATGTTAAAGAGGAATATAGCGGCGATAAAGGCTTAAAAACTACTTATAAATTAATATTCACTATTGAAAAAGTTCAGAAACGTAGAATTATACAACTTGATTTAAAAGTAGAAATTGAATCAGAAGAAACAATATAATAAAAAAGCGGATGACTATTCATCCGTTTTTTCTTTATCTTCTTCTTTTTTCTTATCTGGAAGTAATACTTCAATACTAAATATAATAATAGATGATGCCAATAAGATATTAGCTACTGGATTACATTCCTTATTAATTAAGGCTTCAATGAAAAAGCCAATACTTACTAGTGCAGTTATAATTGCTACTACCGCTAATATTTTCTTAAATAATTTCATATTCATAATATCACCTTTTATCGTTTTTAACTTTCTTTTCCTTTCTTCTTTTTAAATGATTTTTTAATCGTATTGTAAATCATAAATAATGATTCTATCGCAACAATTGTAAGCGCAATTCCTCCTGAGATTAAAAGTGCGTTAGTTAAACTTGCAATAGTAGTATCTCCATTTTCTATAACAAATGAAACTGTGGCTTCAAAGATTAGAGTTCCTGGCACTAATGGAAAGAAACTTGGAATAAAGAAAACTGTCGCTGCAAGTACTACATATAGTCCTGACATAATCGCTTTACCAAAAATAAGTAAATGTTCTCTTAATGTTTCATTATTTTTAAATTCATTTTATCAATACCCTAATTAATATTTTTAATCATATCAATTCTATCATATATTTAATATTTGTCTTAATGTTTTAAGAATATAAAAAAGTCTAATAAAAATATGTGATTTATATTAGACTTTTATTAAAATTATCTAGCTTTTGCAGTAAAGAATGCTGCAATAGTTCCTGGACCGCCATGTGCACCAATAACTGGTCCAATCATATGAACTAAACTTACTTTTTGCTTAATTCTTGATTCTAATTCTTTTACAAATTCAGTAGTTTCTTCTAAGCAGTCACAATGTCCAATAACCATTTTTTTACTAATACTTGGATCAAAAAATTCAACAATACGATCTAGTAAGATTCTAAGTGATTTCTTTCTACCAATTACTTTATGTCTTAGTTTTAGTTTCCCTTCATCATCTGCTGAAATAACAGGTTTAATTCTTAAAGCTGTTCCTACCCAATAAGATAGTGTTCCTAATCTTCCGCCAGCTTTTAAATGTGATAAGTCATCATGAGTAAAGATGTGAACTACGTGGTGTTTAAACTTGTTTAAATGTGTTTCGATTTCAAAGATGTCTTTACCTTTTTCTTTTAGTTCAACTGCTTCTTCAATAATTAATCCGGCTCCAAGTGAACCACTAATTGAGTCGACTAATACGATATTTCTATCAGGGTATTCTTCTTGTAGTTGTTGTTTTGCGATATTAGCACTATTAAAAGTACCAGATAAGTTAGATGATAATAAAATAGCTAGAATATCATTTCCACTTTCTAAAATTTCTTTAAATGCATCATAAAATTCTTGTGAGTTAACTTGAGCTGTCTTAGCATGTTCT
>DUQW01000057.1 GCA_012837585.1 Acholeplasmataceae bacterium | reverse complement strand
TCTGCAACTAAAGAACTAGTTTTTGATAAAGTTAAAGTACCTAAAGAAAATATGTTAGGCCGTGCTAATCAAGGATTCCGTATTGCGATGCAAACACTTGATGGTGGTCGTATTGGAATTGCAGCTCAAGCATTAGGTTTAGCTGAAGGTGCATTTAATAGAACAGTTGAATATGTTAAACAACGTAAACAATTTGGTCGCGCAATTGCTCAATTCCAAAATACACAATTTAAGATTGCTGAAATGGCAACTAAATTAGAAGCAGCAAGATTATTAGTTTATAAAGCAGCAAAAGCTAAAGAAACTCAAAAAGTTTACACTCAAGAAGCAGCAATGGCAAAATTATTTGCATCAAGAGTTGCAGTAGAAGTTACTGATATGGCTATCCAATTACATGGTGGATATGGATATATTAGAGATTACGCAGTAGAAAGATTAGCTAGAGACGCTAAGATTACTGAAATCTATGAAGGAACAAGTGAAGTTCAAAAAATGGTTATTGGTGGAGGGATTTTAAGATGAAAATTTTAGTATTAGTAAAACAAGTACCAGATACATCAGAAATTCAACTTAATAAAGAAACTAACACTTTAGATAGAGAAAATGCTAAAGCCATTACAAACCCAGATGACTTAGCTGGAGTTGAAGAAGCTTTAAGATTAAGAGACCAATTTGGTGGAACAGTAACAACTGTTACAATGGGACCACTTCAAGCTAAAAATATGATTCAAGAATTATATGCCCTTGGAATAGACCATGCATCATTAATTACTGATAGAGCATTTGGTGGTTCAGATACTTTAGCTACATCAACTATTATTTCTGAATATATTAAACGTTATCAACCTGATTATGATCTAATTATTGCTGGATACCAAGCAATTGATGGTGATACTGCACAAGTTGGACCACAAGTTGCTGAACTTTTAGATATCCCTCAAGCAACATATCTTCAAAAAATTAGAAAATACGATAAGAAAAATAAAACTATCGTAGTTGAAAAAAGATATGAAGACCACGTTGATGTCTTAGAATTACCATTACCTGCACTAATTACAACACTAGCTGATATGAATACTCCAAGACTTTTAAATACTTGGGATATTATGAAATCACAAGATAAATTAGATAATGACCTACAAGTTATTACATACGAAGAAATGCCAATTGATCGTGAAATTATTGGATTAAAAGGATCTCCAACTAAAGTAAGTGGAATTTCAAATAAACAAGCGGTTCAAAAATCTCCAGCTGAAGTATTATCTCCAGAAGAAGCAGCTGAAAAGATTGCTAAATTGGTTTATCCATATATCGAGGTGAATAAATAATGAAAAATACTGTATTAATTTTTGTTGAACAAAGAGACGGAAAAATTCAAACAGTTAGTTTTGAATTAATTAGTGAATCAAGAAGACTTTTAAAAGATACTAATTTCCCAGTAAAAGCATTATTTGTTACTGATAAAGCAACTGATGCTCAAATTAATGATTTAGTATTAGCAGGAGCAGAGGAAGTAATCGTATTAGAAGACCCAGCTTTAGGTCAATATGATACACACAATTACTCAAGAGCAATTACTAACTTTTTTGAAAAAGAAGGAAGACCAGAAATTTTCTTAGTTGGTTCAACTCTTTTAGGACGCGATTTAGCACCAAGAGTTTCAGCTAGAATTAGAACTGGATTAACAGCTGACGCAACAATTTTAGAGTTTAAAGAAGAAGGCGGAAGACCAATTTTATATGCAACTCGTCCAGCGTTAGGTGGGAATATTTTTGCGACAATTTTATGTACTGATCATATCCCGCAAATGGCTTCAATTAGACCTGGAATCTTTGAAATTTCAAGTTTCAAAGATAACAAGAAAAACGTTAGAATTGTTAAGCCAGAATTAGACGGCGGATCAAAAGTTAAAATCTTAAAACGTGAAAAATTAAACGTTCCAAAACAAAACTTAGATAAAGCTAAATTAATCTTTGCTGGTGGTAGAGGAGTTTCTACACAACTAGCTCAACTTCAAGAATTAGCGGAAATTGCTGGTGGAGAAGTAGCAGTATCACGTGCGGTAGTTGACGCGCAATTAGCGCCTAAGAGTCAACAAGTCGGACAAACTGGTGTTACAGTTAGACCAGTTGTTTATGTTGCAAGTGGTATTAGTGGAGCAATCCAACATATCGCAGGAATGGAAAATTCAGAATTAATTATCGCAGTTAATACTGATCCAAAAGCATTAATTTTTGATATTGCTGACTTTTCTATTATTGCTGACGCTAACAAAGTATTACCTTTATTAGTTGATAAACTAAAGGTTTTAAGACATTTTAAGAGGTAATTTTTAAGGCACTTTCCTTTTTAAGTGCCTTTTTTATATTAAATAATATAATATCAAATAGCTGTGTTAACGTTAAGTGTTGCTGACGATAAAAATATGTGATAAAATGAAATTGCTAAATAAATACACGTCAAAAATAAATATATTTTTAAAAATTAGACCTTGTGTCTAGCCAATCAGACGTG
>DUQW01000056.1 GCA_012837585.1 Acholeplasmataceae bacterium | reverse complement strand
TTAATATTAGTAATTGATAATAGATCATCATACCCATCAGGAACTTCATAATGATGAATGGTTTCATCAATTTGATTTAATTTTTCTAACTCAAATAATGTCCATTTCATAATTATCACCTAAACAAGTAGATTATATCAAAAATGACTTATTAAAGTCAAAGATAATGACAATATCATTCCCTAATAAAAGACACCTCTTTAAGGTGTCTTGATTTATCTTTTAATTAAACTAAACTTTTCTTAGAACGAATTACATTGTGAAGTTTATTTAAAACTAATTTTTCTTTATCAGATAAAATTAACTCTTCCATAACTCCATTAAATAATCTAAATCTTAAAGTAAGTGGCATTATAGTTCCATCATATAACCATAATTCAACATTAATTATTTCGAATAATGGTTCATGTAGATCATCATATTCAAAAGATGTTTGAACGTTCATAATATCTAAATAGTTTAATTCTCCAACTAAATCGTTAGTTACTAAGCCATAGCGATAATCAACGTTTGCTTGATAGTAAAATAGTGATTCTTCGCCAAACATTAAAACTGTTAAAATAGCTTGATCATAGATTAATTCAGCATCATCATCGTCTAAAAGAGCAACTTTAAATCTTACTTTACTCTTAACATCTAATTGTTCTGGTGACATTAATACGATTGCATTTTCTTCAGCAACGTCAGCTTCAGTAATTGATAGTAATTCATAGGCTCTTTTGAATACTAATTCATGAGCTTCATCACGATATACTTGGAATTGAGGATCAAATTCTCCTGTGCCATTTTTAAAATATTTATTGAACCATTTTAATCTTTTTTTCATATGAAAACCACCTTTCAATAGTTAGTTAAATTATATCAATATTTAATAAAAAAATCAACATTAATTTCCTAATTAGTGTCTTTTTTATGCGATTTTACCTTTTTTTGAAAATTATAATGGAAAAAGATTGGAAATTAATCCAACCTTTTATCATTTAAATTGTTTTTTAATTTTATCAAAAAAAGATTTTTTTCCAGTATTTTCAGTTTCTTCAAGTTGTTTGAAAAGATCTCGTTGTTTTTTCGTTAAGTTCTTTGGTGTTTCTACATTCACTACAACATATTGCGACCCTTTTCTTCCAGTTTGAGTTTGTAAGATTCCTTTATCTCTCATGCGAAGTGATGTATTAGTTTGGATACCTGCAGGTATCTTTAAATCAACATTTCCGTAAATAGTTGGAATCTCTATTGTCGTTCCTAATGCTGCCTGGCTAAAGGTAATTGGTAATTGTAAGTAAATATCGTTTCCACGGCGTTGGAAATATTCATGTGGTTCAACTCTAAAGTGTAAGTATAAATCTCCTTTAGGACCACCTTTAGTGCCTTCATCGCCGTATCCTCTTACACGAAGTTGGGTTCCGTTATCAACACCGGCTGGAATATTAACGTCGATAGTTGTTGTTTTAGTTTCGCGTCCTGATCCTTTACAGTTCTCACATTTATTTTTAATGATTTTACCAGTTCCGCGACATGTTGGACATGTCGATTCACGAATCATATTTCCAAATAGTGTTTGTTGTTGAACTTGAACTGTTCCAGAGCCATGACAAGTCGAACATGTAGTAACATCCCCTGGTGTTTTACCGCCAGTTCCACCGCAAACTGAACACTCTAAATCTTGTGAAATGGTAATCTTTTTCTTAGTACCTAACGCCGCTTCTAAAAATGAAATAGTTAGACTAGCTTGTCTATCTTGACCACGTTGAGGACCGTATTGATTAGTTCTGCCCCCAAATCCTTGACCAAAAATTGATGAGAATATATCAGAAAAGTCAAAGCCTGAAAAATCAAAGCCTTGGAATTGTGGACCATCTGCACCATATGTATCGTACTGTTGACGTTTTTCTTTATCAGATAAAACAGCATACGCTTCTTGAATTTCTTTAAATTTTTCTTCAGCGTTTGGTTCTTTTGATACATCTGGGTGATATTTTTTAGCTAGTTCCCGAAAGGATTTTCTAATTTCTTCTTCTGAGGCGTCTTTTGATACACCTAATGTTTTATAATAATCTTTTGCCATATTATCTACCCTTTATACATATTTAAGTAAGGGCCAGTGGCCCTTACCTATATATTATACATTATTAACTAAATTCAGCGTCTACTGTAGTATCTTCTTGTGAGTCTTCTTTTGATTCAGTATTGGCTTGTTGAGCAGCTTGAGCCTTTTGGTAAGCCTTAACCGCGATATCTTGAGCTTCTTTTTCTAAAGCTTCTTTTTTATTTTTAATTAAGTCTAAGTCATCGCCTTTTAGGGCTTCTTCTAAGTCTTTAATTAAATCTTCAACTTTAGTATTTTGATCTTCAGTAACTTCTTCGCCTAAGTCTTTAACTGCTTTTCTAATTTGGAAGATTAAGTTTTCTGATTCGTTTCTTAAGTCAGCTTCTTCACGTTTAGCTTTATCAGCTTCTGCTTGTTCTTCAGCTTCTTTCACCATTCTTTCGATTTCTTTTTCAGATAATCCTGAACCACCAGAAATGGTAATAGTTTGTTCTTTATTAGTACCTAAATCTTTCGCTTTAACGTTAACAATACCGTTAGCATCAATATCAAATGTTACTTCAATTTGAGGAACTCC
>DUQW01000055.1 GCA_012837585.1 Acholeplasmataceae bacterium | reverse complement strand
TCACTAACCTTAGCAATGATTTCTTTATTATCTATTTTTCTCATATGCCCTCCTAAATTTTTTAGTAAAATATTTTCATATTCATTATATCAAAATATATAATGAATTTATAGGCTATGAACAAAAAAAGACACTTAGTGTGTCTTTTCTATTTATCTATATTTTTAAATACAAATTCTAATTTCTTAGGAAAATGATATTTATCGAATCCCCCGTGTCCATATCCTTCATAAAATAAAACTTCTTTTTGAGTTTTAATCATGTCATAAGCAAATAAATAGTATTCCATCGGACAAATATTATCTACTGTCCCTACAGATGAAAATACTGGACATGTAATTTTACTGGCCATATTAATAATATCGGTATAAGAAATATTATTGTATATTAAATCTTTATATTGTGGGTTCTCTTTAATGATATCATCATATGGAGTGTATTTTCCGTATCTGCCTTCAATTCTAGAAATAATAGCACATCCTGAAGGTATATCTGGTATACAAAGTTCGGGAATATCAGAAAGTGCAGCAACAGCTAAGGAAATTTGACCACCTTGTGAAGGCCCAACCACTATAATTTCTTTATCATATAAATCTTCAAATGGTTCTAACGATTTATCTCTTGATATTTCTAATAGTTTTAATGCATCTTGATATAAAAGTTTATCATATACCTTATCTTTATCTAGAAGACCTCTGCAATAATAATTTTTATCCATAAAACAATAGTTATTAGTATCAAAAGTTTGGCCGCCTTGATTGCGGCAATCCATCATTAAAACGCTAAATCCTTTTCGAACCCAATACATCGTTTTTTTGACATAGTATTCATCAGCTGAGCTACCACCAAACCCATGATAGAAAACTATCAGTGGTCTTTTTAAGTTTACCGAAGTTTCATTATAATAAAGTCTAGCAAAAACTTTCGTATTATTAACACTATCAAAAAAGAAAGTCTTAATTGAGCCAAAGTCCTTTTTTTCAATTTGATTCATATAGACTTTATTAGGAATGTTTTTAACTTCAGCTATCCATTTTGACCACATTTCATCAAAATCGATCGGCTTTAAATATTTAATTTCTTTTTCATTCATATTAATACCTTTAAATTTTATTTATTAAATAGAGCTACCATTATAGTTTCTCTTGTTTCACTTAATACTTCTTTGGTTATTGTCATTTGGTATTCAAAACCACATTTTTCAAAAACTCTTTTTGATTGATTATTAAATGAGAAAAATCCGCCCACTAAAAAATCTAATTTCAAATCATCAAAACAGTATCGAATAACTTCTTTTACTGCTTCCGGCATTAAACCTAATCCCCAATAATCTTTAGATAAAACAAAACCCAATGATCTTCCTAGTTTATTTTCTAAATCAGGAAATAACTTTTCATCATATTCTTCTATTCCTAATGAACCAATAACTTTTCCTTCATATTCAATAGCGAATGTTTTTTTCTCATTAATAAACATATTAAGAATAAAAAGTGATTCCCCGTTATTTTGATGATGATGCCAACCGGCAATTTCCCCAATGCCTGGTACTTTAGCATACTCATAAAAATCATCAAGATCATCAAAAGTAAATGGTCTTAATATTAATCTTTTAGTTTTTAGTATAACATTTGATAAATCAATATTTGCGTTCATAAACTTCCCCCCCCTATAAAATATTAATCTTGTTTTCTTTTAATCTTAAAAGTTCTTCTTCAGTCCAAAGTGAAGCTTGAACTTCAGCTATATGGAACTTTTCATGTAATATCATACAAATTCTTGACTGTCCAATTTCACCACCTATTGTAAGTGGTAATTCATCATTTAAAATCATTTGATGATATCTACCTTTTAATAAATCTTCTCGGTTTGAAAAAGTAATCTGTCTTCTTAAACTTTCACTATCAACTCTAATTCCCATTGACGATATTTCAATCGCTTAATTTAATGTGTCTAACCACATTAAAATATCGCCATTTAAACTCCAATCATCATAGTCTGGAGCTCGCATTAATTTTCCGTCATTAGGAGAGATAGCGTAAATAAAGACTGTTTTATGCTCTTTAGTAATTAAATGTTCTCTTTCCAGTAAAGTTTTATTAGGGTATTTTTTCATTAAATCTTCACTTGAAATAAAGTAAACATCCTTATAAATTTTCTCGGTTAATGTTGGAAACTTCTTATTGACAACTACTTTGGTTTCATGAAGAGTACAAATAATTTTATTTACTATTTTCTTTAAAAAATCTAGCGTTCTTTCTTCTCTTTTGATAATTAATTCCCCTATATTATTTTATCATAATATTTTTATGCTATATTTCTAATTTATAAATTTTATGTGGTTCAATTTGATCATTATAAAATAAATAATCTTTTGGTGGCATGACTACTTCTATTAGTTTTGCCCCTAATTTTTCTATTGTTTTAGCTGATGCACCATTAGATACATCACAAGTTAGAATTAGATAATCCATCTTATGATATTTCGCAACTTGAATTACTAATTGTGACGCTTTATACGCATAGTTATGACCTTGATATTCTTCGTCAATTTCATAACCAATATTTCCGTTATAATATGAATGATAATTATGGCCAATTCTAATTGAAATTTTACCAATTGAATGTTTAATTCCTGGTAAAAAAATACCATAATAGTAATAAGGTATTTCTTCATCATCACCTTCATCACGGTACAATATTTTTAATTCAATCTCATTTCCTTTTATTTCATTAAAATCATTACAAAAATTCATATTTTCAATGTCCTTAAATATTCTTTTTTATCTTCTTTAATTTTCCTTGATTCAATCGCTTTTTGTATTGATTTGTTTTGAACAAATCTGTTTAAATTTTTCGCTTCTAAAAATTTAATAGTTTGATCAAAATTTATATATAACGATTCTGCTATTGCCCATGAGATCATCATATTTACATAATACCTGTCACTCTTGATTTTTGAGTAATCCATTTTTGAAGATAATAAAATCGCACCAACAAGACCTCCAAGAGCGATTCCGCCAAATCCTTTTAAGTAGTTATTTGGAGCACTCTCATACTCTTTATTAGTTTCATCTATAATTGTATTTAACTATGTTACAGCCTCATTTGAAAGGCGTACGTTTACTTCAGTTGAAAGATCTGTTAAGTTTACCATTTTACAATTGTTTTCATAAATTACTTCTCCAGTTAATGGACAAATATCACTGTTTGGTGCTTCTAATGATTCTAATGTATCAAGTATTTTGGATAATGCCTCTAGAAAATGTTTTACAAACGACTTAGTAATTGTAGTTCTAATTTGTATAACTAATCCAAATTCAATTGGTTCTACTATCACATGTATTTTACGAATTTTATGTGACTTGATTATTTCAAAAAACTCTTGTTTCTTTTCAAGCGGTAAATACGTTGAGATAAAAAAGATTGGTCCACCACTAGTTAATAAATTAAGGACTGTTACCTCATACCATTGATATGACCATATCCATGTTTTTTACCATAAGTAAACTCATAATCTTTTAAAGCGTTCATTATATGTTAATTCATTATATAATCCTCCTAGTAATGATGTTTCAATATAATTATAACATATTAATAAGACACTTTTTTTACAATCTTAAAATATTCTAATTAAATTTAAAAAACTAAAAGCGGAATAAATTCCACTTGGGGCGATTTTTAAAATCGCCTTTTCTTTTTTTCTTTAATATCTTATAATGAAAGTATGAATATCAATAACTATATCAAATATCATTATAAAGATGCCT
>DUQW01000054.1 GCA_012837585.1 Acholeplasmataceae bacterium | reverse complement strand
CATCATAACTTATTATGAGTTTAATTGTAGATAGATCAAATGATTCAACATCATAGTTCTCATTAAGTGTATTTTGATCAACAGCAATCGATGAGATTTCTTTCTCAGATTGAATCTCATTACATCCGACTAAAAATAAAGAAATACCTAGTAGCAAAACAATTTTTCTTATTAATTTCATTGTTCCCTCCATTTTTTTGAATTATTGTATATTTATACTTATAATCATACCATAATTTAAGAACTAATAAAAGCGCATACTTGAAAACAATTTTATGTTTAAGATGAGAATATAATAACTACATTTGATATTGACCATGCCACTATACCAAAAATAGAACTTTAATTACTTTTATAACAGCTTCATCCATTGAAACACCTCTTTAATCCAGCATCAAAATTACAATATATCCTTTGAACTGTTTATGTATTCTAGAATATAAAGATCCAATTTATCTATCTTGTTAAACTCTTTTAAATTTTTGTATTTCTCAAGATAGTACTTAATGAATGCAAATGCATCAAGCTCTATTTATTGAGCTATATAGTTAAGAAGGAAAATATGACAATTTTAAAACGCTATTGACACTAATTGTAGTTATGTAAATAAGCTTTCGTGTTTTTATTTGGAGTATAAAGATAAAAGTCTATAAATCACATTCATTATGTGATGCATAGACTGATATTATAGAAAGAAAAAAGGGATTATCTCCCTATTTTCCTATTTTTTAAAGTTGATACAATTGTATCAACACTGTAGTGCTAATATGGGTTTGTAGAACTATATTGATACAATTACGCACCCTTGTGTTATTTTACGCACCCTTGTGTTATTTTACGCACCCAAAAATTGATGGCTTAGTAACGCAGTTCTTTCTATTTATCTTTGGAACTTCTATAAGTCCATGTGTTAAATTAATCATTAATTTTGTGATATAAAAAACTTGATGTAAGTATATTATATTTTTGTTGATAAATCTCAAAATTATTCTTTTTAGCTAAATTAATTAATCTTACTTTGTTTCTTTTATTTATATCCTTTCCAAGAATAATTCTCTTAATAAACGGGAATGGATACTTTCTAGTTTTTATGGCATCTTTTTTTAGGTAAAGTCTCCACTCTTTCTCGTGGTCATAAGTTTTACTTTTTGTTCTTGCTTGTAAATTAAACTGTACATCCATATTTTCTGCAAGACTCTTATCGTAATCTTCTTTACAATACTCCATTTTAGCTATTCTGAATAACTCTACAAAATCAACCGGTTTTTTTCTTCCATAAAGCATTGGTGTAATTTGAAACAATAAGTTGGCGTGCATTTCAAATTCAGCTTTTGATAAATCGTATTCAATGCAGAAACCAGTATATTTTTTCGCATAAGTTTGCCACAAATTATCGTTTTTAAATGTTTGAGTAAAACATGTGACAAGGAAAGAATCTTTAATTTCTAGCATTTTATCATTAAAAGTATTCAAAAGATCATTTGCCATTTTCTCTATGTTATCTTGTGTTAAATGTTGTTCTATAGTTCTATCAATAATTGTAAAATCTGATGTTTTCATTCCATTACTAAGCATGTATTTTTTCATTTTCTTCTTATTGTAAGTTCCATTCTTATTGACGGCATTATCAAGATATTCATCGATAAGTTCTCTGCTGATATTGTATCTTGATAAATCCATCTTAGGAAATTTCTTTTTTAACTCGGTTTTTAGTATGTATGGATACCAATCACAATAGATATCGAAAATCTCATCTTTTTGTGACTTGAAGTTATATTTAATTGTTGAGTCTTTGACATCTTCAAATTCACTAGCTAACGATAACCAAATATAGTCATTTTCAATAGCATTAAAATCATTTTCAGTACACGCTCTAAATCTATACAGTTTTTTAGGTATCATTTCTATATATTCTTTTATGAAGTCTTGATCTATTTTTTTTGATAGATAGTTGTTCAAGTATTTTATTAAGAATTTTTTATTATAAGTCATCGGAACCTCCAATCAGAGATCATTATCTGTGGCAAATAATCAATTTTTCTTATAGAAAAATGCTATAGTTCATTGCTTGAATTATAGCATTTTAAACACTTATTAACAAGAAATTGTTTATATTTGCTCTACATTGTGATTGCCGTATAAAATAAACTTAATACGCTTATCTCTTTGAACGATTGCTTTTTCCACCATTAACATCCATATACGTTCATTCCAATCACTTAATTTATCATCAGATTTACTCATCACCGATACAAATGCAGTAAGTTTGGTTACTTTGCTTTCTTTGTCAGTCTTTTCTTTTAATAGTTTGCCAAGTTCATCAGTTAACGCCTTATGACGTTCTACTAAGTTTTGGTATTTATTTTCATAATCAACACTATCTTCATTTGATTTGGAGTTTTCTTTTATTGTTTTTGCAGCAAGTTCAACAACCACAGAAAGTTCTGCATTTATTCGT
>DUQW01000053.1 GCA_012837585.1 Acholeplasmataceae bacterium | reverse complement strand
GCTGATATTAAAGAACTATTCCAAGTAAAATTTAGACCAAACGATGATATTTTCCGCTTTGATCCTGTATCAAAAGAGTTAATTGATAACGCTTGGAACCGTTTAGGTGTAAATAGATAATTAAAATAAATAAAGCCGGCAAGTCCGGCTTTTCTTTTGCAATATTATTATTTGTAAAAGTTATTTATAGTCTTAATTAGAAAAATTATAATTTTCATTGATTTTGAACGCTTCTTAATCTATAATTATTTTGTATATAGGTTTAGGAGAGATGAATATGGAAAAAAATAACACTAATAATAAAACATCTTTATTAAGTCTATCTGAACTAAAAAAAGGCGAAAAAGCTAAAGTTGTAGATATTCTTACAGAATCGAGGAAACTAAGGCAGAGATTTTTTGATATGGGTATTACCAAAGAAGTAATAGTTGAAGTTAAAAGTATCGCCCCATTTGGTTCACCAATAACTATAGAATTAAGAGATTACGAATTATCAGTAAGAAAAGCTGATCTTAACGATATTATCGTGGAGGTAATATCATGATAGCGTTAGTTGGAAATCAAAATAGTGGTAAAACCACTCTTTTCAATTTGTTAACCGGAACTCAACAAAAAGTTGGAAATTGGCCGGGTGTAACTTTAGAGAGAAAAGTCGGTAAAATTAAATCAACAGATCATGAAATTGTTGACTTGCCTGGTGTTTACTCACTTAGCGCATACAGTTCTGAAGAAACTATATCTAGAGATTATTTATTAAATGATAGACCAAACTTAATTATTAACGTATTAGATGTTACTCAACTGGAAAGAAGTTTATATTTAACAATGCAGTTAATAGATCTTAAAATTCCAATGATTATTACGCTTAATATGAAGGATTTGGCTGATAAAAAGGGAATTGTTATTGATTTGGATAAACTAAATGAGATATTAAAATATCCTGTATTAGAAATATCTGCACTTAAAAAAACTGGTGTTGATGAGTTAGTTAATCTAATTGAAAATGCGAAAAAGATTACTCCAGTTGAAATTAAATATTTTTCTGAAGATATTGAAGATGCGTTAAGTAAAATTTCTAAGAAAGTTAATCATAAATCAAAACGTTTTATCGCATCCAAATTATTAGAAGATGATTTGTTAATTAAAGAATATGAAACGGATGAAATTAAATCAATTAGAGAAGATTTTGTAAATACACATAACTATCAAATGGATGAGCAAATAGCTCATGAACGTTATAACTTTATTGAGAAAATCAAAAAAGAAGCAGTTACTTATAACGAAAACTTTTATAAAGAATCGATTACTCGTAAAATAGATAAGATTGTCTTAAATAGATTTTTAGCAATCCCTATCTTCATCTTAATCATGACAGCTATTTACTATTTATCAGCCGGAGTAGTTGGTGGATATACTGTTGGATTAATTGAAGGCATATTCGAAAGTATATCTAGTTCTGCAGAAACCTGGTTAGAATCAGTTGGGGCTTCACCATGGTCAATTAGTTTGGTAGTTAATGGCGTAATAGGCGGAGTTGGAGCCGTTTTAGGGTTTGTACCCCAACTATTAATTTTGTTTCTATTAATTTCATTATTAGAAGCAAGCGGCTATATGTCAAGGATTGCATTTACCTTAGACCAAGTCTTTAGAAAAGTTAGTTTAAGTGGTAAATCTATTATTCCGTTTATTCTTGGAATTGGTTGCTCAGTACCAGCTATTATGGCTACTAAAACAATCGATGATGAACAAGAAAAAGAAATGACTATATATCTGGCACCGTTTATTCCATGTAATGCTAAACTTCCAATTATTGCTTTATTTGCTGGTTATTTCTTTCCAAATAATCGCGGTCTAATTACAGTGTCATTTTATTTTATGTCAATAGTTGTTATTGGATTATTAGCGTTTATATTAAAGAAATTAGCATTCAAAAAAACATCTACTGGATATATTTCTGAATTACCCACTTATAAACTGCCATCAGCTAGATATGTAACAAGAGATGTCTTAGGTAAAATTTGGTCATTTATTAAAAGAGCTGGAACTATTGTTTTACTTTCAAGTATTATTATTTGGTTTTTAGCTTCATTTACTTGGTCATTTTCTTATACAACAGATCCAAGTCGCAGTATTTTAAGAACATTTGGAGATATTTTAGCTCCAATATTTTACCCAATTATTGGTAATTTAAACTGGGGTGCTTCAGTATCAGCGATTCAAGGTTTAGTAGCAAAAGAAAACGTTGTTTCTACAATGGGAATTATTGCTAATTTAACTGCAGAAGCAGTTGAAGCCCTAGGCTCAGATCCAACTCCTGAAGCATTAAGAGCTTTATTTGGATCAGAAGCTAATACACTATTTTCTACATTTACTGGATTATCTGCATTTTCATTTATGACATTTAATTTATTTTCTGCACCTTGTTTTGGAGCTATTGGAGCAATGAGAGATGCATTTGGATCAACTAAGAAGATGTGGTTAGCTGTTATTCTGCAAACTGGATTTGCTTGGTTATTAGCTGCAGCCATTTATGGAATAGGTAGTTTAATTGGAGTGTTGATAGCATGACGACAGCTGATATTGTTATTTTAATTATCGTTTTATTAATCGTAGGTGCAATAATCTTTAGAATAATTTATAACGCGGTTAAGAAAAGATATTGTGTGGATTGCTCTTCTAAAGCTAGTTGCTCACTAAAAATGGAAGATTTATTAAAAGAAATAGATAAAGATATTAAGAAAAAAACTGAGGATTAACCTCAGTTTTTATTTTCTTCTATTAATTTAATCATTAAATTATATAAAATATTATGACTATTTTCCCAAGTGCGATACATATTCTTATAGGCTAACTCGCCCATTTTCTTAAGATTTTCTTTATTAGATATTTCTAATATCTTACTAGAATATTTATCTACATCATAATCACTTAAAAAGCAATGCTTCCCGTCTTCTAATCCAAAGGCAGTTACTGAACCTTTAATTAAAAGTGACGGTGTCTTTTGGCTTGCTGCTTCAATTTGTACTAATGAGTTAGTATCATATAATGATGGAAATAAAAATAAATCAGAAATTTGTAGAAGCGCAGCAATTTCATCGCGACATGATAGTCTAGCGGTGAAGATTACGTTATTTTCAAGACCTAGCTTTTTAACATATTCTTCAAGCTCTTGACGATCTAGGCCTTCTCCAATGAAAATCATTTGGAAATCAAGTCCCTTTTCCTTAACTACTTTAAGTGAATCAGCAATTAACCATAAACCTTTTAGTTTGTTAATTCTTCCTAAGAAGGAGAAGATGATTTTATTATTGTCAATATTATATTTTTTAATCAAATCACTGATTAACTCTTTATTTTCCAAGAACTTCATATCTGTAGCATTATTAATTACGTAAGTATCATTTTTCATGCCATATTCATTTAAGTAAATATCCTTAATCCCTTCCCCTACAGGAACGACCATAGTACATTTATTATAACGTCTCATTGTAAACCACAGCATAATATTAGCTATAAAATTAAATTTAACTGCTCGTTTGAAGTCTTGTTTGATTTGTGAGTGGGCATAAATAATTGAAGGAATATTATGCTTTTTAGCATATTTAATACCATATTTACCTAAACCGAACGGAGAGTGAATCATAATTAGATCTAAATCTAATGATTTTAACTCTTTTTTAAATTTAGAGTCAAATTTTGGTGTAACCATTTGATAGTCAATAAAGAATATCTTAACAGCTTTTACTCTAGTAAGTTTTACTTCACCAATCGGTTTTTCGACATAGCCTTTTGGTGCTTTTGGAACAAATAAGTAGAAGTTAACACGATCTTTTAAATATTTAATTTGGCTTTCCATAACTTTAACTACACCATCAATCATTGGGTAGTAAACGTCACAAAATACCGCAACATTAATTTTATCTTTATTCATATTTTTTAATCCTTTCTCATTTCATCAACTAATCCGTAATATAAGTTAGTAAGTCTAATACCAATTGGAGTATTAAAGTAATTTTCTATTATTAATTCTTCGTTATAAGGGTTTTCGCTAGCTTTTTTAATTTGTTCATTGAAGTTTTCAGCATATGAATATTCATATATGTTCGTAGCCGCATTAAACACATTTGGCTTACTAATTGATTTAGGTAATACCACTTTAGTTTTATTAGCTAACGCAGTTAAATAAAAGGTTGAAGTTCGTGCAGAATATTCTTCTTGAATAAACGCATCAACAGTTTTAAAGTAAGATTTAGCATTAGCCATATCATTAATAATTAAAATATTTTTATCAAACTTATTTTTCTCTAGTGAGTTTTTTAATCCTAATTGTAACTCAAAATCCCCAATTATAATAAATAGTGAATCACGATAATCATCTAAATTATCTTTAATTCCGAAATAAAAATCAACGAATCTTTCAATATGATAATTAGGAAAAACTAACAAGTATTTATGTTTAAAATCACTAGTATTTAAATCAACGCGTTTCTCACACTTAAGTGATAAAAATTCTTCATGACTTAATAGAGTTGGATCGATATAATATGTTGGTTTATATTCTTTTCTTTCAAATTCGTAAGAGTTTTCTAATGATTCAGGTAACACAACATCAGATGAGATTAGCATTTTTTCTAATCGATAACTAATGTTATTACGCTTAATAGGACCAAATGAATCTAAACTATTAATAACATCATTTTCAGTAACAACGATTGGAATTGGTTCGTGTTTTTTAATATATGATAATAATCTACTATGTGAAGTTGCGTTAACAAAGTGTAAAATATCAATTTTATGCTTTGTAATTTGTTTTTTATTATAAGCCAAGAAGTAGTTATTATTTTTAAAATATCTGATAAGTTTACATCTACTCATCTTCAAATAAATCGTATCACTTGGATTAAAATCGTGTTTAGTATGTGTAATAATGTAAGGATTTTGTTGGTTTTTTGATAACTGACGATACATTAACTGTGCTTCTTGATTATCGTGATAACTATCACAAACAATACCAATTCGTAGAGATTCCATATTATGAATTCTTTGCTTATAAAGTTTAATTTTATGATCTTTTCGAGCATCAATAATCTTTAGTATAATGTATGCAAGTAATCCCCATGCCATTGCAAAATAAAATGTAAATAACCTAGTAACAAACATGATATTAACAGCATCAACTTGATTTACTGTAGCCATCGCTGTAAGAAGTAGAACAAATACTGTTTCTACCCCTCCAGAACTACCAGGAAGTGGGAACCACGCCATTAAAGTAGTTGCTACTAATGTAATAGCCATCATGAAAATAAAATCATCACTACTTACATTCATATTTAAAGCTTTCGCAACAAAATAAGGAATTGAATAATAAATAACTAATGCAATTATTCGAACTAACGAAGTAAAGATTAAAAATCTTTTCTTTTTATACATTTCTTGAGATGATTTTTGAAATCTTCTAACAACATTAGGAGTTTCATCAGCAACCTTAGTTAATTTTTTCTTAAAGGGTTTAATCTTAGCTAATAAATATAAAAACTTTTGAACTACTTTAGGAAACTTCCTAGAAAAAGTTAAGAAAAATATTAGTAGTAAGACCCCAAAGTTTAGTAAATAACCAATAATAACTATCACCAGTTTATCTTTTAATATTTCACTATGGAAAATAGAAAGAATTACTAATGCAGCAGTTGATAAAATGTTTGCAATTAATTGATAGTTTACATAAGTAGTAGTTAGAATACTAGTAGCTTCATCACCGGTTACACCATGTTTAAGGTAAACTACTGTTTGAAATGCTTGAGAACCACTTTGTGATGGTGTTATCCCGTTAAAAAAATACTCAGTACTAGCATTTAAAAATAACCTAGTTTTATCCATTTTAGTTTTATGGAATATCCCAATAAAGAAATGGGGTAATATCATAAATATTAAATATCCTATCGTAAGTGCAATTACTACAATTAAGTATTTGGTATTAGCATTGACAAATTTATCTTTTAAATCATTTAAATCCCCTAATTGGCTAACAGCAAAAATTAATGCGATAAATATTACACCAACAAATAAAATTTGTATGAGAGTTTTCAATTTTTGTTTTTTCTTTTTTGCCTGTGTTTCCATTTTCCCTCCTGTAGTGTTCTCATATAATATATCACATTTTATAATTTTGCAAATTATATAAATGTCTCTTTTACAACTCTTATATAATTGAAATAAACAATTAACTATATAAAAAGCCGAATATATGCTAAAATAATGATAGAAAGTTGTGATAATATGAAGAAAGATTTTAGACAAATACGCATCGATAACATTAATACTTTATATCAAATAGATATGGGAGTATTTTTTGACCAAACAAATGAATTAATAACAGATCTTTTAGAAAAATTACCGATTATTGACGAAATGATTTCATCTAATTTAACTAATTATACAATTAATCGTTTATCATACTATGATAGAGCTATTATTAGACATTCAATATATGAAGTTAAATATTTAAATACTCCAAAAGCTATTATTATAAATGAAGCTATTGAAATAACTAAAATATATACTGATTTAGATGATGAAAAACAACACAAGTTTACTAATAAATTATTAGATAATATATTAAAGGATTTTTAAGATGCAACAAAAACAATACCTAACGGTTACCGCTTTAACTAAATACATAAAATATCGTTTAGAAAATGATAACCATCTTCAAAAGATTTTAATCAAAGGAGAAATTTCTAACTACACTAGAACTAATAGAGGTCATTTATATTTTTCCCTAAAGGATGAAAATGCCCAAATCAAAGCTAACATGTTTCAAAGTTATGCTAGAAATTTATCATTTGAGCCAAAAGACGGTGATCATGTTTTAATCGAGGCCAAAATTAATCTATATGAGCCGCGCGGTGAATATTCATTAAATGTAACTGAGATGACATTAGATGGTATTGGAGAACTTTACTTAAAATATGAACAACTTAAAAAAACGCTTGAAGAACAAGGTTATTTTGATGAAAAGCATAAAAAACCGATTCCAAAGTTCCCACGCCGAATTGGCGTGATTACCTCGGAAACTGGGGCAGTTATTCAAGATATTATGAACACAGTTAATCGTCGTTATCGTCTAACTGAAATTATTCTATATCCAACCTTAGTTCAAGGTGATGATGCTAAATATGATATCGCTAGACAAATTAAAAGAGCTAATGATGAAAACTTAGTGGATGTCTTGATTGTTGGCCGCGGAGGAGGCTCTATTGAAGATTTATGGGCTTTTAACGAAATTGAAGTAATTAATGCAATATTTAATTCAAAAATTCCAATTATCTCAGCCATCGGACACGAAACTGATTATACAATTAGTGATTTCGTCTCTAGCTTACGCGCTCCAACACCTACCGCAGCCGCTGAGATTGCTACCCCAGATGAAGAAGTCTTAAAAAGTTATCTTACTGAGATTAAAAATAAATTACATCGTGAAATCAAAAATAAACTATCTCAGCTCGAAATCACCTTAGCTCAATTAGAAAAAAGATTAGAGTCTCAGTCACCACAAACTAAGATTGATAAAAGTTTTGATAAGTTAGAAAACCTTTCTAATTTATTATCAAAAGAGATAAAAATTATTATTGAAAGAAAGAAAACTGAATTAGTTTTACTAAAATCTAAAATAGTTACTCCCCAAGAAAGAATTAATTCTTATAAAACTAAATTAGATTACTTATGTATTAATTTAGAAAACAAAATCAGTGAAGTTTATAATAATAAAGTTTACAAATACAAAATGGAATTAACTAAATTAAACTCATTAAATCCTCTAAAAACTTTAGAAAAAGGATTTGGAGTTATTAAAAAAGATGAAAAATTAGTAAGATCAATTGATGATTTATCATTAGGTGATCAGTTAGAAGTTGAAATTATCGATGGGATAGTTTTAACAAAAGTAGTAGAAAAGAGGAAGAAACATGGAAAATAAAAAATCATTTGAACAATTACTTCAAGAATTAGAACAAATCGTAAAAGAATTAGAAGCGAAAGATATCCAATTAGAAATGGCTATCAAAAAATATCAAGAAGGTATTGAACTGGCAAAATTATCATATAAAATGTTAGAAGATGCTAACGCTTTAATTATGAAAAAAGCCGAAGAAAAGGATGAATAATTTAGAAACTCTAACACCGGCTAAACTAAAAAAATTATCAGTTGATGAACTTAACGTTTTGGCTAGCCAAATCAGAGAATTCTTAATTAATAATATTACCAAAACGGGCGGACATTTAGGTCCGAATTTAGGCGTGATTGAATTAACTATAGCCCTGCACTATGTCTTTAATAGTCCAAAAGATCAATTTATCTTTGATATCGGACACCAAGCCTATACCCATAAAATAATTACTTCAAGAGCCAAAGGATTTCATAAATTACGCTCTAAAGACGGAATAAGTGGCTTTACTAGTTATAACGAATCAATTCATGACGTATGGGAATCTGGCCATGCTGGGACTGCGTTATCAGCCTTAATGGGAGTGTTATATTCAAATAAAATTGATAAAAATACTAATCGCGCAGTCGCAATCGTTGGTGACGGCGCTTTATCTTCAGGAATGAGCTTAGAAGCATTAAATTTAATAAGTTATCATAACTTACCTGGTATTATCATTATCAATAATAACAAAATGAGTATTTCTAAATCAGTTGGTAAAATGGCTGACATATTAAATGGCGATTATAAAGTTAAATCTTCATTTTTTAAAACATTAGGTTATGAATTTACTGAGATTGAAGATGGGCATAATTTAAATGATTTAATTAATGTTTTTAATGTTGCCAAAGAAGTAATTAAACCACAAGTAATTTTAGTAAATACCATTAAAGGTAAAGGAATAAAAGAAGCAGAACAAGATCAAATTGGTAAATACCATATGATTTCAAGTGATAAAAAAACGAGTTCATCATGGAGTGAAGTAATTAGTAATTTAATTTTAGAAATTCAAGAAGAAATACCAACTATGGTAATTGTTCCAGCGATGGAAGTTGGAGGACATTTAACTAATTTTAAGAATAAATACCCAAATCGTTTTTTAGATGTTGGTATCTCAGAAGAGCATGCTGCAACTATGTCGGCTGCGGTTGCAAAAAATAAGAAAAATGTGATTTTATCTCTTTACTCAACATTTTCGCAAAGAGCTTTTGATCAAATATTAAATGATATCACTAGACCGAATTTAGGTGTTTTTATGACAATTGATCGATCAGGATTAATCCCTGGTGACGGAGATACTCATCAAGGAATATACGATGTATCAATGTTTTTAATGATGCCTAATATAACAGTTACAATGCCGTCTAATATTCAAGATGCAGCAGATTTGTTAAGATACGGATTACAACTTAATAAGCCTTTTGTGATGCGTTTTCCAAAAGGTAATGTGGAAACTGATTTTTCATATATAAAACGAAATATTAAACTCTCTTGGGACAAAATAACAAGTGGTAATAAATTAAATATTATTACCTACGGACCAATAGTTAATGATATAAAAAATATTATTATAGATGCTAATTTATCAGTAAATTTATATAATGCTAAATTTATTAAACCAATTGATTTAAAGAAATTAAATGAGATTTTCGCCAATGGAAATCCTATTTTAGTTATTGAAGAAATCGTTAATAAAAGCGGTTTATATCAAGAAATATTGGAATATAAAGAACAAAACAATTTTAAATCTAAAGTGTTAACACATTCACTTCAAGATATAAATATTCCTCATTTAAATGAATCTGAAATTAAAGAATTTGCATCATTTGATACAAATTCATTAAAAGAAATTATTAAACATGCGCTTAGATAATTACTTAAAAAATAAATATGAAAATTATACTCGTTCGCAAATCCAAGACTACATTAAACGTGGTCTTGTTTCAGTGAATAATGAAATAATCACAAAAACCGGATTTCAAGTAAGAGATAACGATATTGTCGAGTTAAAAGACTTAATTGAATACGCATCAAGAGCTGCATATAAATTAGAAGCTGCTTACAATAAACTAAATCTAAACTTTAAAAACTTTAAAATATTAGATGTCGGTTCGTCAACTGGTGGATTTACTGATTTTTCAATAAAAGCTGGCGCTAAATTAGTTTATGCTTACGATGTTGGTACTGATCAAATGGTAGAACGATTACGTAGTGACAAGCGAGTAATCTTAAATGAACAAACTAATATTTTACATGTCACGCCACCAAAAGTAGATATTGTCTTAATTGATGTTTCATTTACTTCGTCAAAACCAATTTTAAGACATTTAATTGATGCTTCAAATAAATTTTTAGTTTTAATTAAACCACAATTTGAAGTAGGGTTTGATTATTTGGTTAAAGGCATAGTAAAAAATAAAAAAAGAGTCGCAACTCTTTTAGAAGATTATATGCAATTAGCCCGTACCTTAAGACTTAATGTAGTCGATATTTTTGAATCTGGACTCCCAGGAAAAGAAGGAAATATTGAATATTGGCTATATTTGACAAAATAAAAAAGGCATAAGCCTTTATTATTTTAAGTTAATGATAATAGCTGCGACTAAACCGCCTACTGCCGCTAACACCATGGCGATAAGAATTATCCAAATAACAAGTCTTCCACCTCTAGATTCAGTTGGTGTTTTAAGAACAGGGATATCAACCTTATTATCTTTTTTGTTTACTATTTTCTTTTTCTTAGGTTTTGCCAATTTAATCACCTCTCACTTTTTATATTATACAATAAATTATTTTTTTTAGGAAGTGTAATAGTATATGAGCCAAATAAAAATTATATTTCACGTAGATTTAAATGCATTTTATGCTAGTTGCGCCATGATTAAGGAACCTTTTTTAAAAAAAGAGGTTTTTGTTGTTGGCGGAAGAACCGGATCTAATAGTGGTGTAGTTTCAACTGCCTCATATAAAGCTAGAGCTAAGGGAATTCGTAGTGGTATGAGTATTGTTGAAGCTCAAAGGTTATATCCAAAAGTACTAGTAGTTCCTACCAACTTTCCTTTATATCAAAAATATTCAAATTTATTTTTTAATTACTTAAAAAAATATTCAAAAATTATCTTAAAAGGTTCAATCGATGAAGCTTATATGGATGTTACAGAAATTTCCAAAGAAATTCATCCACTTAAACTAGCCAAACAAATCCAAGATGGATTATTAAAAGAACACGAACTTCCAGTATCAATTGGAATAGGACCTACATTATTTTTAGCTAAAATGGCAAGTGATATGAAAAAGCCACTTGGTATTACTGTCCTTCGTAAGCGTGATGTCGAAAAGATGTTATATCCACTGCCAATCGGTAAAATTTTTGGAATTGGCGTAAAAACTAAAAAAGTTTTAAATGATATAGGGATATTTACCGTAAATGAGTTTGTAGATCCTAATAATAAAAATAAGATATTAGAAGTAATGACACCAAACTCATATTACGGATTTTTAGATAATATAAACGGGAAATCAACTGATATTGTCGATCCTACATTATATGATATCCCTAAATCAATTAGTAATGAAGAAACCTTAGTTTATCCAATTCAAGGTTATGAATTAATCTACGATCACTTAAAAGAACTAGCTAAAACTACAGTTGAAAGATTAAAAAATGAAGACTTAGTTGCAAGAACCGTCTCCATTAAATTAAAAACATCTAACTTTCAAACGATTACTAGATCACGTAGTATATCAGAACCGATTGAAGATTTTGATTTAATTTTACAAATTGCTAATGACATACTTTTATCTAATTACGAAGGAGAAGAAATTAGGTTAGTAGGTATCGGTTTATCTCAGTTAATTTTAAAAAAAGATTTAAAAAATGAAATCAATTTGTTCAATTATAATGAATTTGAAGATAAAGAATATAACTTAGATAAATTAATTAAAAAGATCAATAAAGAATATGAAAAAGAAGTAATTTCATTTGGCATTAAAGAAGACTAATCCAAATTAATTAAGTATTCATATATCGAATTTGTAAGTTCATCTGGAGTGGATGCGGCAGATGTTAAAGTAATAACTTTAACACCAATTAACCACTCTTTTTTTATATCATCAATACTATTAATTAAGTAAGTAGGAATATATCTAGAGCCTATTTTAGCAAGTTCATTAGCATTTGAACTAATAGTATCGCCAACAACTAGGCATAAATCACCCGTAATCTCATTGATTAACGCTTCTTGACGCAATATAGCGGAATTACATACGCCGTCTTTAAAGACGCTATTTGGGTACTTATACATTAAATATTCTAGCATTATATTTAAGTGATCACGTCTTAAAGTGGTTTGGGTTGTAATTAAGATTTTATCATTAGAAATATTTAATTTATCAATATCATCATATGAAGTAATTAAATGTATTTTTTTAGGGTTAATTCCGATAACACCTTCTGATTCTGGGTGGTTATCTTTTCCAAGATAAACTACATCATAATCATTTGTTAAATAAGAATTGATAATATCTTTAGTTTTAATAATAAACGGACAAGTAGTATCAACATATTTTAAGTTTTTTTCTTCTAATATTTTAATTACCTCTGGTGAGACACCGTGCGCAGTTAAAATAATAATACCATCATCGATATTTTCTAACATTTCAACTCTTTTCATACCATATGATTTAATAGTAATAACTCCTAACTCATCAAGTTTATTAGAAACAAACTCATTATTCATGAGTTCTCCTAAGATATAGATTGGCTTGTTATTTTTATTTTCCTCTATAGTTTTATAAACTAGGTCAAGTGCACGTTTAACACCGTTACAAAAACCTTGTTTTGAGACTTTTATTACTTTCATATAAATCTCACCTACCTATTCATTATTATACATTATTTAGTAAATAATGATATAATGAAAATGCTATGGAAAAGAAAATATTAGAAAAATTACAATTTAATAAATTAAGTTTAGTTCAAGAAAAAACATTAAATGAGTTTTCAAGTCCTGAAAACTTAGTAATTGTTGCTCCTACAGGAACTGGGAAAACCCACTCCTATTTAATTCCGATTTATCAAGAATTTGAAAAGAATAAAAAGCCTGGACTTAAACTTGTTATATTAGTACCAACTAATGAGTTGGTTTTTCAAGTACACGATATGGCTAAAGAATTATTTAGTGAATATAACATTAGAACTTTTTACGGATCAATGGATAGGCAAAGAGAACTAAAGTGGTTAGAAAATAATGAAATTGATATAGCAATTGGAACACCTATTAAAATAGAAGAATTCATTTCTAATGGTAGCCTATCATTTCAAGGATTAGAATACTTAGTATTTGATGAAGCTGACATGATGTTTGATTTAAAGTTTATGGAACCGATCCTACCTATTTTAAATACATCTAAACTAGGTAAACTAATTTTAGTTTCAGCCTCAATTACTGAGACAATGAAGCCATTTATTAAAGAATACTTTGGCAATTATAAACTAATTGATACAACAGCTTCTGAAGGATTAGAAATTAAACATTATTTAATTAAAGCTGGAGCTAGAACAAGAGAATTTATATTAAAAGATTTATTAAAATTAATTAACCCTTATTTTTGTATCATTTTCGTATCAAAAAAAGAAGACCAACCTGAAGTATTTAATATTTTAAATGAATCCGGATTAAATGTTGCTAATTTATCTGGTGATATGCCAGTTAGAGTTAGAAGACAAGTAATTAAAGATATTCATGATTTAAAATACCAATATCTAGTAACAAGTGATATCGCTTCACGCGGTATTGATTTTGATGCAACTCATATTATTAACTATGATTTACCTTACCACCTAGAATACTTTATTCACCGTAGTGGTAGAACTGGTAGAATGGGTAAAACTGGTGAAGTTTATACTATTTGGAGTGATAATGATAACCGAAAGATTCAAAACCTATCTAAAAAAGGTATTGAGTTTAATGAAATAAAGTTATCTAAAGCTGGTATTACTCATGTTGTTCCTAGAGAAAAAGAATTAAAAGAAGAAGAAATCCAAGTAATTAGATCAATTAAAAAACCAACCAAAGTTAAACCTAATTACCGTAAAAAAAACAAACAACGCATTGAAAAAGCGTTAAAAGATCACAGGAGGAAAGAATATGCTAAAAATCGGAAGTCACGTTAGTATGAAAGGTGATGAAATGTTTCTTGGCTCTGTAAAAGAAGCATTATCATATAACGCTAATTCATTTATGATATATACTGGCGCTCCTCAAAATACTATTAGAAAACCACTAGAAGATTTGAAGATTGAAGAAGGAAAAGCTTTAATGAAAGAACATGGTCTATCACTTGATAATGTTGTAGTACATGCTCCGTATATTATGAATTTAGCTAATCCAGATAAATCAAAAAGAGATTTCGCAATTAGATTTTTAACTGAAGAGGTTAGACGAACAGCGGCAATTGGTGCTAAACAAATAGTCGTTCACCCTGGAAATGCTACAGGAGGAGACAGAGAGGAAGCGATCAACTGGATTGCTGAAGGTGTTAATGAAGTAATTGCGAATACGAAGGGATTATCCGTTAAAATTGCCCTTGAGACAATGGCCGGAAAAGGAACGGAAATTGGGCGCACTTTTGAGGAATTAGCTGAAATTATTTCTAAAATTAATGACCAAGACCGCGTTAGCGTTTGCTTTGATACCTGTCATACAAGTGATGCTAATTATCCAATCAAAGATGATTTTGACGGAGTATTAGATCATTTTGATAAAGTTGTCGGAATTGATAAAATTTCAGTAATGCATGTTAACGATTCAATGAATGGACAAGGTGCAGCTAAAGATAGACACGAAAATATTGGTTTTGGACATCTAGGTTTTGATACACTGGTTAATATTATTCATAATCCAAGACTTAAAGATATCCCTAAAATATTAGAAACGCCTTATGTCGAATCAAAACCACCTTATAAACATGAAATTGAAATGATTAGAAATAAGGTTTTCATTCCTAACTTAAAAGAAATTATTGCTAATGAATGAAAAAGACTCACTGTTGTGAGTCTTTTATTTTTAAATTTTATTCTTCAGGTTTAATCGTTGTTCCTGATTTAACAACTTTACTTTCTGGGAATTTACCGCCTCTTAAAATACGACAGTTACGACCAATCTTTAAGTCTGAATCAATCATTGCATCTCTTTCAATAACAGTAATTCCAGAATATAGTAAGTTAGGTTTTTCTTCATTTGGTGTCTTATCAGCACCAAATCCAATAACTGTATTTCGTCCAATAATTACGTTCTTATCGGCAATTACGCGGTCTAATTTGACATTTTCACCAACAATAACGTTATTTAATAAGACTGAATCCTTAACAAGTGCACCTTTTTGAACGTAAACTCCTGGTGATAATACTGAGTTAACAACCGTTCCTTCAATAATAGACCCGTCAGAAATTAAACTTTCATTGATTTTAGCTGTATTAGTAAATTTAACTGGTGGATTACCAGTAGCTTTAGTATAAATTTTCCAAGTTGGATCATATAAATCTAATTCTAAAGCTTTTTGGTTTAACTCTAAGTTAGTATCTAAGTATGAATCATATGTACCAACATCTTGCCAGTAATCATTGTATTCATAAGTACCAATTCTAGCTTTCTTTTCGAAAATTAAATATGGAATAATATGCTTACCAAAATCTAAATCTGGATGTTCATCGCGTTTTAATTCAATTGCGTCAACTAAAGTGTCGTAATTGAAAACATAGATACCCATCGAAGCTAAATTAGAAGTAGATGTTTTTGGTTTTTCAACGAAGTTATAAACGATACCATCTTTATCTGCTTCAACAATTCCAAATCTTGAAACATCTTCAAGTGGAACTATTTTACAAGCAATTGTCATTTCAGCGTTTAATTCTTTATGACGCTTGATTAATTTACGGTAATCCATCTTGTAAATATGGTCACCAGATAAAATTAAGACATATTTAGGTTTTTTTCTCTTAACAAAATCTAAATTTTTGTTAACAGCATCAGCTGTTCCCATATACCATGAATTGTGTGGATGCAGAATTGTAACTTGTGAGTCACGTCTATCTAAATCCCATGGTTTTCCTGAACCGATATGGTCATTTAAGGAATGAGGAAGATATTGAGTTAAAATGGCAATATCCATAATTCCAGAGTTTGACGCGTTAGATAATGGAAAGTCAATAATTCTAAACTTCCCAGCAAATGGTACGGCTGGTTTCGATCTTCTTTGAGATAATAGGTCTAATCTAGAACCTCTCCCGCCTGCTAAAATAAGTGCTAAAGTTTCCATCAATGTTCCCCCTTGATTATTTTTTGATATAAGTCTATGTAATCAAGTGCCATTCTCTTTAATGAATGGTCCTTTTTCATTGCACGTTTAACCATCTCTCTCCATGCCGTTTGATTGTTGTTGTATAAATCTAGTGCTCTTTCAACAGCATCTTTAAACTCATGAGCGTTGTAATTAGCAAAGCTAAAACCAACACCTTCATTAGTATATTTGTTATATGGCATTACTGTATCTTTTAATCCGCCAGTTTCTCTTACTACTGGAAGTGCTCCGTAACGCATAGCTATCATTTGACCTAGGCCACATGGTTCAAATAAACTTGGCATCATGAAGATATCACTTGCGGCGTATACTTGATGCGCTAGCTCGTTATTAAACCCAACATATCCGCAAACTTTACCACGATATTTGTTTTCTAAATAGCGAAAGTAGTTTTCGTATTCAGGATCACCAGAACCAACTAATACAAAGTTCGCATTGCTATTAGCAATCACTTCCTCCAATGTAGCCTTCATTAAGTCGATTCCTTTTTGTCGTGCTAGACGGCCGATAAATGAAACAAGTGGAGCATCTTTTTCAGATTGTTTTAATCCCAATTTTTCTAAAACCATTTTCTTATTAGCACGTTTACCCATAATAAAATGATTTGAATTATAATTTCTAGCTAAAACTGGATCAGTTTGTGGGTTATTGATATCATAATCAATTCCGTTTAATATTCCGTATAATGAATTTTCTCTTGATTTTAAGGCTCCATCTAAGGTAAACCCAAAGAATCTCGTTAAAATCTCATTCCGGTAATTAGGGCTTACGGTAATAATTGCGTCAGCTCTCATAATTGCCGCTTTCATAAAGTTAATTCGCTCAAAGTGAATATAAGTATAATTAAAATGTGTATTAAAGAATTTATCTACACTTTGATCAAATGAACCTTGATATTCTAAGTTGTGAATTGAAAGAAGTGTTTTAATGTTTTTATATTCTTTAATATGACGATATTTATCATCTAAGAAGAATGGTATTAACCCATTTTGCCAGTCGTTAATATGTAAAATGTCCGGAATAAATTTGGCAATTTTAACATACTCTAATACAGCTTTACTGAAGAAAATATATCTTTCAGCATCATCATGGTGACCATAGTAAGTTTCTCTGTCGAAATAATGATTATTTTCGACAAATATATGGTCAGTACCTTCATGGTTTAACGTATAATACTTAGCATATTGATGGAAGTTCCCCATTTCAACATTGACTTCTCCGACATACTTCATTTGGTCAAACCATTTTTTACAACTGCGATACATTGGTGTAATTACTCTAATTTGGTGTCCTAATTTAGTTATCGCCTTTGGTAATGACGCCGAAACGTCAGCTAATCCCCCTGTTTTTGAAAACGGATGTACTTCACCCGTACTAAACAGAATTTTCATTATTATCCTCCTTAATATTTCGAATTTTTGGTAATTCTTATCATATAAAATGATAAAATGAAACCGGTATCTATATATAATTATAACCGATTTCATAAGAATAAACAAGATAACTAAGTAATTAATCTTTGATTATTATTATTTGCAAGTATAATTATCATATGATATAATTATATAAGTGTTTCAAGGAGGAAAAATATATGGCAAAATATTCAAAAATTAAAAGTAAGGTACATCCTATCGCATATATTATCGGAGCTATCTTTTTAGCAATCATCGTAGTAGTTATAGTTGTTTCAGTTCCTAAAAAGAGCGAACAATTTTATAGAGATTACTTTAACGCTCAAATCAAAGTTCAAAACTTTAATCAAGAATCACTTATTACTAAAGATCATGTATACAAATCAACTAATGTAGCAGATTTAGAAAAGAAAATTGATTCTAAAGAGTTAGTAATTGTTTATATCGGTGGAACTTGGTGTTCATCATGTTTAAATGAAGTAGCTATCTACTCTAGTGAACTTGAAAAGAACGAAGAATTACTTGCTAAAGCCAAAAATATTTATTATTTAGAAAAGCCAGAAACCAAAGATTTAAAAGGACTTAATGAATTTGCTGAAAAATTTGAGTTAGGTGAATTAACATATCCAACACTATTAAGTTTCTACAATGGTAAATTAGTTGAAGCTAAATATTATCCTGGCGGTCAAACAGCAAAAGATATTAAAACAGCTGTTTATCTATATTATGACAAATTATTAAAAGAGGTAAAATAAGCACTTAAGTGCTTTTTTATCTTAAAAAATTAGGTGATTTAATTGTTAGATTTAGTAAAATTAGAATTAAAAGAAAAAGTTCTTAAAGAACTTAATTATGATGTTGATATTGAAATTCCAAGAAGGGGCGACTATGATTTAGCAATTCCTCTTTTTAGATTATTAAAAACAACCAATTTAGCTCTACCTATACTATATGAACAAGTAAAAAATGTGATAATTACGCATCCCCATATCGAATCAACCGAGTTAATAGGTGCATTTTTAAACATAAAACTAAATTCACAATCATTTTCTCGTGATGTCATGACAACTGTTTATAAATTAGGAGAAAACTTTGGTTCTTTAGAATCTAATAATGAAGTAGTCGTAATTGACTATTCATCACCAAATATCGCTAAAAATTTCTCAGTCGGTCACTTACGCTCAACAGTAATTGGTCACTCACTTAAACTAATTCATCAAAAATTGGGATATACAGTAATCGGCATTAACCACTTAGGAGATTGGGGAACTCAATTTGGTAAATTATTAGTTGCTTATGACTTATGGGGCAGCGAAGAAATGCTAAAAGAAAAACCAATCGGTGAACTTCAAAGAATCTATATTAAGTTCCACGAAGTAGCTGAAACTAAACCTGAGTTAGAAGATGAAGCAAGAGAAGCTTTCAAACAACTAGAATTAGGCGATAAAGAAAAACATAAATTATGGCAATATTTTAGACAAGAATCACTTAAAGAATTTATGAAAGTCTATAATCTTTTAGATGTTAAGTTTGATTCATATGCTGGTGAAGCATTTTATAATGATAAAATTGATCACGTAATAGATGTATTAGATAGTAAAAACTTACTTAAAATCGATGATGGTGCAACTATCATTGATTTAGGTGATGATATCCCGCCAGCATTAATTAAACGTAGTGATGGTGCAACTTTATACATGACTCGTGATTTAGCAGCACTTTTATATCGTTATGAAACTTATAAGATGAATAAAACACTTTATTTAGTTGGTAATGAACAAAAACTTCATTTCGAACAACTTAAACGTATAGTTGAGTTATTAGAATTACCAATTGAAGTAGTTCACGTTAACTTTGGGTTAGTTTTAATTGATGGTAAAAAAATGTCAACTAGATCAGGTACGAATGCTAATTTATATGATGTTTTGCTTGAATCAATTAGTGACGCTAAAGAAGCAATCATAGAAAAAAATCCAACTCTTGAATCCATTGATTATGCAAGTGAAGCAATTGGAGTGGGAGCGGTTGTCTTTAATGACCTTAAAAACGATCGTAATTTAAATATTGATTTCAATTTAGAAAATATGTTACGTTTTGAAGGTCAAACCGGTCCATATTTACAATATACTAGCGTTAGAATTAATTCAATTTTAAAAGAAGCAACCTTAGATCCATCTAAAGTTGATTATACATTATTTAATAATCCAAGCTACTTTGAATTAGTTAAACAAATTTCAACATTTAGTGAAGCTATTAAAAAAGCAGCAGAAGATTATAACCCAAGTGTTATTTCAAAACACTTACTACAATTAGCTCAACTCTTTAACTCATTTTATGGTCAAAATAGAATTTTAGTTGAAGATTTAGCTACATTAAATACCAATCTATTATTAATTAGCAACGTAAGAACTGTAATTAACGAAGGTTTAAGATTATTAGGAATTAAATACTTAGACGAAATGTAATAGTTCCCCGCGTGGTGGAATTGGTAGACACGTTAGACTCAAAATCTGATGAAGAAATTCATGCTGGTTCAAATCCGGTCGCGGGGACCAAGTT
>DUQW01000052.1 GCA_012837585.1 Acholeplasmataceae bacterium | reverse complement strand
CCAACTACATATACTTCTTTTTCTGGAAAAGATGATTTAATAATATCTTTTAACCCAAATTGAGAACCATAACAATCACCGTCTGGTCTTAAATGACCATGAATGATAATTGTTTTATATTCTTTTATTTTATTTAAAATGATTTCTAAACCCATAATTATTCCTCCGTCTCTTTTATTAACTTTTTAAAATCATTAATGACCAATTCAACTTGATCCCAATTCTCAAGTGCGGCACCACAAGCATTGTCGTGTCCTCCGCCACCGTATTTCTTAGCTATATCAACAATTTTAATACCACGTGATCTAAATTCACCTAATATTACATGTTCTTCTTTATCGTAAGTAAAATTAGCCCAAATTGGAACTCCTTCAATTCCGGCCATTAAGTTAACTAATCCTCTTGAGATAGTAAAAACATCTTTATCTGGATACTCGTTTACTACTTCAAGTGGATTTTTCAAAAATGCTACTCCATCTTCAATTTCAATTCTTGATTGAAACTTAATTTTCATCAGTCTTGTATCTACATCTTCTAAATACAACCAATCATATAACTCTAATGGATTGGCTCCGAGTTTACAAAGTTTAGACGCAATACTAAATAGTCTTGCACCATCTTTTAAATATTGAAATCTACCACTATCAGTAATAATTCCTGATAGTAAAACATCAGCACCTAGTGGTGATATTTTAAAATCTAATTCAAATAAAATATCAGCAATATAAGCAGCAGCTGCTTCATAACTTGTATCAATATATTCAATTGCTCCCTTAATATCACTACTATTAGTATGATGATCAATTATGATAACTTCTTTAGCTAAATCATATCTATCATCAGAAATTAATTTTCTAACAGCAACATCAACTATAAACACTAGTGCATCTTTATATAAAGAATCTGGAATAATATCCATCTTACCAACAACATCAAATCTACTCTCATCACCAACAATATAGACCTCTTTATCTGGATATGTAGTCTTAATGGCTTCATATAGACCAATTTGGCTACCTAAAGCATCTAAATCAGGTCTTAAATGTCTGTGAATAATAATTGTTTGGTATTGTTCAATTTTTTCTTTTATAATGTTATGTTTCATGTTAAACCCGCCTTCTCTTGATTATAATATTATACCACAAATTCCCCCGTTTGTAGACTAAGTCTACACCCCTTTTTTAGAATACTTAGTTGAAGGTCCATTTCCAATCTTAATTATTCTTCCTAGTTCGATGAGTTCATTTAGCCTTCTTATAATGGTTGTTTTATCAATCAAAAGAGCATCTTCTATTTCTTTTCTTGATGATTCAGGCTGAGCAGACAGAAAGGCATCAATAGCCTCAACATCTTTTAATTTTGTATAATCATAGTTTATTACCGGTAAAATTATTTTTAATTGGTTTTTATTAATACTAAAATGAGGTCTCGTTCCTGTGTCACGGTAACTATTAATGATTCTATTTATTCCCGTTCCAAATTGTTCTATAATACCTAATCTAAAAAATATAAATGATATTACCGGATTTCTAGGAATTGAAGTCATGCCTTCAAAATACATTTCTGGCGTTATTCCTTTTGGAAGATTACCTGGAGATCTAATTTCAATTCTATTGTCAAACATAGCAATCTGAATTCCGTTTTTTAATAAGTAATCTCGATGTAAAATAGCATTAACTAAAGCTTCTTTATAAGCAATGAATGGTATTGGTTCCACCTTAGTTCTTTTCGAAGCTCCAACAACTTCGTTGATGGAATAATATTTGTTGAAAACTTCTAATGAATCATCATAATACTTTAATATCGATTCATTTCTTAGCTGAATTCTATCTTCAAAAGTATCAATATCTAATCTAAATTTTGCAATATCAATAAAGGATTGAATAAAGCTACCATTATCGGATAATAATTCAGCGCCATAATTGTATCTTCCTTCTTTTATTAAACCAAGTGAAACTAAATTGCCCTCACTTAATATTTCAATTTTTAGTTCTTCTTTAAACTTCTTTTGAACATATTTAAATGTCAAATCTTCTCTAATAGATTTCATTTGATCAAATGATAAATTTTGTCCATCGAGGATCATTTGAGTCAAATTTATATTGTCAATTGGGACTGTCGAGGTGTCGTTTCTTGTATACGCTACATTATTATAGTAATATGGTTTGGTTTCTCCTTGATAAACATAAATTTCTAACGTATCTAGATCATCAATATTTTTAACTTTAAGTTCAAATAATGGTCTAGGTTTAATAGAGTCATTAATTTGATTTTCAATTTTAAGTCTCAAATTATTAAGATCGCTTACACCTACAATGGTGCCTGAGTCATCAACACCTATAATAATCTTGCCACCTTCATCATTTGAAAATGCAGAAATCGTTTTGAAAATATTATTAGTAAACTTTCTTTTTAATTCAACATTTTTACTTTCACTATATTTCATACTATCACCCAATATAATTATATCACTCATCGTTTCATTTTGCAACGATAGAAGTGTATATCGTTTCATTTTGCAACGATAGGTTGTGCTATCGTTTCATTTTGCAACGATAACTGTTGTTTATATAAAAAATAGGCGCAGTTTTATGCGCCTAAAGTTGTTTGTTAGTTTATATAGTTATGATTAGATCTTGTTTGAATTATATATGGTTTATTATTCATTTGAAGTGCTGCGTTAATTAATGTGTTTGAAATAGCATAAGAAGTCTTTGGTGCACCAAAATATATCTCTACTAGTTCTGGATGATCAATAAATGGATTTCTATTTTTTTGAATAGTATAAATTCTATCATTTCTTGTTTTTTCAAATTCATTAACTGGATCTAACTCATGCCACTTTAAAAACATATTTAAGTTACCTACTCTGCTAAGTGGTAAATTATATCTAATTGATATATATAAAACAATTCTTGCTACATCTCCAATATGTTCATCTCCTGGATACCAACCACTATCAAGTAATTCATATGGATTGCTACCTGTATATGGTTTATTATTTTCAGTAAATGGATGATTACTTCTTTCTGAGTTTACTTTAACTTTTGCTGCCCGTAAGTTGTGCAAGTCATATTTTTCTGAACCAAGCAGTGAGTCTGGCCAAGTATGTTCCCTGTTACCATATGGTCCCATACCAGTGTAAATTAAATAATAGCTTCCGTTCCACTTGTCAACTTCTTTTACTTGATTAGTTGTACCGGTTGCAAAACCAGTATTTACGATTAGTCTCTTTAATTCATTTTCTAAAGCTGATTCTGGCAGGCCAGCTAAACTTTGGTAATACCCAGTGTAATCTCCTGGTTGAGCTGGCTTTCTTACTGTAATTTCATATGATATTTTTACACTTTCATCACTTGATAGATATATATGAACTTCATAAACTCCAACTGTATCTAAATCAACTAGTGAACTATCAACTACTATTTGGCTAGTAAAGTCGTCACCAAGGCCATTTTTAGCAGTTATACCCGCCGAGTAATTAGGAGCCGGATCACCAAGCGTATGAAGTTTGTTTACTACTCCGTAGAAAACTATTTGCGTTGGATCTTTTGGTCTTATATGTATTTCGCTACGTCTAGTATATAAAAACTGTGCTTTATTATCATACTGGCCAATTGTTACGTTATATAAATCAACTATTTGTCCAACTTCAACATTAGAAAATGCATAAGGTAAATCATTTACCCTAGTATCTAATCTTGCGTTTGTTTGTTCGCCAGCTTCATTTTTAACAGTTAATTCAATTGCATTCTTTTTAGTTTCAACACTAATAACTTCTAAATTTTTATAGCTAATTACATATGCTTCGTATAATGTAACATCGTCATAATCAAGTGAATACCCTGTTAAATCGATAACACTTGGTAATGAAGTTTTCCCAATCTTTTCAATTACCGATACTGTGTTTAATTGGATTAATCCATTAAAGTTATGAGTCAAACCGGAAACAATATACTCCGTACCAATTTCTAAGGCTGTATTATTATTACTACCAAAATATAAAGGAATTGCTCCACTAGAATCTTGGATTGTAAAATTACCGTTAGCCATTAATGATGTTACAACGCCGTGTACTTCTACTTGCTTACCTAGTGCCATTTCTCTTACTTCAGCAATTGGTGTTTTAGTAGAAATTATTGCTTCTTCCTTTAGAACAACTACTAAAAATGTTTTAGTAACACTACCAGCAGTTGCTGATAGGGTAACAGATATATCATCTCTACCTCTAGTAACTACTCCAGCATTTGAAATAGCTGAGTCGTTACTTACCCATGTAATATTTACATTATCAATAACTGTAGGTAACAATAAATCAGTTTTGGTTTCACTTGGTAATGTAATCTTAGCAAGTATTTCATCATAATTAATTGGATTCTCTTCATCTTTTTTAATTACAGTTAAAGTAAACTCCCGAATTGCTATAACTTTATCATCTACTTCTAACTTAGCAATTAAGTTAACTAAAGTATTGCTTTCTCCCTTAGTTATTACTCCTTGATTTCCATTTATACTAATGGCTTCATCAAGTGATTGCCAAGTGATTTTATTATCTTTAAATGAAGTTAATAAAGTAATATTACCATTAACATTATCTTTGTTATCACCAGCGCTATAAGTAATTAAATTAAGTTTGTTAAATTCTTCAATTAATTCTAGGTTAGGATCTAACTCTGCATCAATTTTAATAATTGTTAGATAAAATTCTCTTTCAATAAAAAATGAATCAGTTATTAATACGATTGCTTTTAACAAAGATAATTTGTCTTCTTCACCTCTTATAGCAAGTGCCCTATTTTCTTCTATTTTTATGCCTTCTCCTAAAGTCTCATAATAAACGTTATGTTCCTTAAATTTCTTTTCTAGCAAAATATAAGTTAAAACATTATCTT